>JAEZJQ010000012.1 GCA_023436305.1 Bacillota bacterium | reverse complement strand
ACTTCCTTCAAATTCGGAATGGTGATGATCTCCTTCACGTTCGTCACTTCGCCAACCACATCCCTTTCAAATATCATAAGCATTCTGGCCCGATAAATCACGGAAGGCAGATACCTGAGTCCGATCATGGCCCAGATGTAATGCTGCTGCTCGAGTGGCAGGGTGTTCAATTCAAACACAAGTTTATCCATATCCAGGCCAATCATATCCGGCGTATTTCCTGGATCAAATACCGGCTTGGTCTGCAGACAGGCAATAATATATGAGATGTGCTTCAAACTTTCAGCATAGTTGTTGAAATATGCGGTAAACATGATCTGGAGGTTCAAGCTGATGGGTGGGCTTACGAAAGACGAAACAGCTTCCGCTTTACTGGTTGGAACCAGTCCGGCCGACTTTAAGGTCCGTTCTTCTTCGATATTCAACAAGCTTAAACCCACCGAATCCGCCGGGATGGTTATCCGGCCGCTTTCATCCACAAAGGAGGTGAGAACCACCCGGTTGGTGATGGTCGTATCATTGAGTTTTTGAATGATATAACTGTTGACTTCTTTTCGGATTGTCTCCATAACTTTATCAATCATTTATAGTCTCCATTCTACAAATAATAGTTCCGGCATCCAGGGCAGCTTGACGGTGTTGATTCCCCAGGGCATTTTATCCAATAAAATATCATGGGCCTGTTCTTCGATCCGTAATAACCAGTGGCCGTCCCGGGTACTGATGATACCTTCCCGTTTCAAAAACATGCTTCGTAATCCCGGTATCGTTACATTTCTTAAAACAGGCCAATTGTAAATCGCGGATTGCAGCAAGTTTTCACATTTTACGATTTCGGTTTCATTGATCGTAAAAAAAGGTTGGAGCGGTGCCTCCGGATCAATTCCGCACAGAATTTTGTTCAGCATTAAATGATACTCCGGTGTTTCCCCAGCACCAAAAGCAAGATAATGAAGTAGGAAAACCGCCCGTTCCCGGGCATCCTCATCCCTGAACCGGTTATTCTCAATCAATCCCAAGGATTCCAAAAACATGGGGAGATAAGGCCAAAGTAATACCAAACCGGCATTATGGATAAAGATTTCCTGGGAATCAGCAAAAATATCAATTGCACTGATTATCTCCGAATCGCGTTCCTTAACGGGGGTATTTTGAATTACCGCCATGGATTCAACCAGTTTCTTTACCAAGCCGTTATCCGTGGTAAACAAGCTTTCAGTGGATAACAAAGACAGGTCTTCCTGGAGTTCGGCCAGTCGGTTGGTTAGTTCCCGGACTTGACTTTCCAGAGGTTCGTTCTTTCCGTTCAACTTTATGGTCAAAATATTTTCGGTATCCTTCTTTCCACCGGTGTCATTCATCAGGTCTTTGACATTGTGAATAATTTGGGTAATTCCTAGTAAATGGTGAATTAGGTTATCAAGGATCGGTTGATTTGGTAATGGAACATCCGTTGCCGGCTTAAGGTCCCATAAACCAAATTGTAATTCGTTTAAAAGCTTTTCCATGACCTCAAATTGGTGGATATATTCTGTAATGGTTGAACCATTGGTTCCGAAAAGAACCGGTTGGGCGGTGAACTCAAGGCCCTTTGCCCGGATATGGGAAATATCAGGAACAATTGCTTCATCCGCCTCAATCACTCCGTTAATAATAAGATCACTCACCATATAGCTATATAATTCGGCATAGTCCACGCCGGCGGTTTTAGAGATGTGTCCAATAACGGTTGGCAATAGTAACTGCAAGTTAAAAACCGGTTTATTGGAGGTGGCTACCAATGAAAGAATTGCTGTCCAAACTTCCGCTTTGATTCTGGAAAGATTGTAAAGATCAAGCCGATGGCACTCCGACAATCCGGCAATCAGATAACGGGATAATATGCAAATCTTTTGAGAATATTGCTGCTCAAACAAGGCAACTATTTTTTCCAGCACCGGATCAGTTGCCAAGTTCACCAACCGTTTTACACAGGCGGTATTACCGGCCATCCTTGTCATAATTCTTTTGATTTTTAATGGTTCCTTGGCCAGATATAGCTCCAGTAGAGCTGGTATGTCGTAAGCTTCACCCCTTTTCACCCACCAGGGCAAGCGGCCTTCTTTGATAAAAAATTCTAAAAGCTCAATATCCCGGGTTATTTCGATAACGGAAGGTCCAAGATTAAAACCGTCACTGGAAATACCGGATGAATGCCCACCCATGGCATCCACGGCCTCCATTAACTTTTCAGGGAAAAATTTGATAAATTTACTCTTGAAATCGCCGGCAAAATTGTGCTTATCGAGCCGCCCCAGGTCGATCTCCAGTCTATCAATTCTCCGGACCCCTTGACCACTATCGATCTCATTGCAATAGGAGTCAATCAACGGTACTATTTCAGCGTTAAAAAGTTCACTAACCTTGCTTTGAAAGGTAAACGATCCAATCTCCGAATCCAGAGTGATATCGAGAACCTGTTTTTTTATAATATGTTCCTGAGTCATTCTTTTCCCTCATCACCTGAAAGTACCGTTTTTTTGATACCGAATTTCTCATCTTGCCGCCAGTGAAACAAACGGGAAGACATTGGATTATTGATTGGTTTCCGATATAAGGACTTTCCATTTTTTCGCTAAATGTTTTTCCAAAGATGACCGGCTTTCCGGGTCGATTATGCGATTAAACATAACCAATTCAAATATATCGCCCTGATAATACCCTTTACTCTCCGTTTCTCCCGGCTGGATACGAATCGCTCCGATGGTTAACTCCAGTAACCCATTCAGTGGAAGCCCTGGGGAAAGTTGCCCGGTGGACACCAACCGTCCATCAATATACATACGTACCTCTCCGCTCGCGCTGTTTCTGGTAATTACCGCAATATGGGGGTAATTGGCAAGCACAGGTGATTGAATCATACCGGTGCCAATCCGCAAGATAAATTCATGGTTTCGATTCATGGCAATGCCAAAGTGGTTCTGCTCCGGACCAACAATATAGTTGTCAACCAGTCCGGTACCATATGACCAATTTGGATCAATGTTTCTAGTGAAAAGCGGGTTGAAAACAACCACAATGGTCAAATCATCGTAACCGGTGATCCGCGGGGTTACCGTCATGAAACTCCGGTTGAACCGTATTCCAGGCATTCCGTTGACGCCATTTTCAATATAAACCGGCCGTTTCCCCGGATCATCCTGCTTGGCGGCAACTTGGCTCAAAGTGTAGCCGTAAAACCATTGGGATACCGTATTATCCGGTTCTTTGATAATGCTTTCGAAATTAGCGGCATCCAGATGCAAACTAAGATTGGTGGTATCGATGGGCAAATTGGTTAAGGGAATATCCCATTTCAAAGCCAAAAATCTTTGGATGGCGGCGAGCTTATCATTGGCCGGTACTTCGTCAAGGACGATGATCTCCGCAATATCCCCCGAGAAATAATTGCCCCCGGTATTTACCGCCCCGATGGTGAACCGGCTGGAATCTTTTAAGGTCACATTCCGGGCCACCCATACCGGTTCCGACGCAATATTGTCGATGTACATCCGTAACATTCCCGTATTTTTTTTACGGGTTAATATCCCCATATGGAGCCTGCCGAATGGTGCCTTGACCTCGATTTGATAATCTTTTTCACCAGGGATGCCAATACCGGCGATGAACTGATCATCTTTTACCAATATGCCGAAATCTCTTTTATACATATTGGCGCGTTCTCCGGGACAATTGCCGTCAAATAACCCGGCTCCCTCGATCCAGTTCTCGGCAAGCACCACGTTGATAATTGCTGATTTAATTATCGCTGTGATAAAATCAGTGGCGAATTGGTTGAAATCTGTTGTTACATATCCATTATCATCAATATACCCACCCACATTTAGACCCGTCCATACGGTAGATGACAGTGTGTCATCGATTCCCCCAATACTAGTGAAGGCATCCCGCGGAACCGGTTGTAGTGAGTTTCGGTATCCGGATAAGGTGGAACTTATTTGACTTTCGAAGGCCGTACGTATTGAGTCAACCGAAAAAGTACCTAAGTTTAACGCAAAATTGTCCTTATTTGGGGTAAATGCCGGTAATACCTTACCATGATCATCGATATATTTCTGTTCGTTAAGACATGTCCATATCTCACTTGCAAGATCCCCGTTTACGCCGGATATCCGGGTAAATGAATCCCTTGAAACCGGCATAAAACTATTACTGCTTATATTCGGGTCCGTATTGTATACAATAATAATTGTAAAATCATCTTTAACTACCGGTTTAAGGGTTAAACATGTCTCCCGGGTGCCGTCAAAATGGATCACCCCCAGACCGTTATAAGCATTTAGCCGGTATTCGGGCTGTTGGCTCGGGTTGGCTTGTACCGGGTCATTGCTTCGATTATTCAAGTCCAGCCATTGGGATATCCGGTCCGTTTCATTCTTGATAATCGTCCGGATTTGGCTGGCGTCAAGATGGAGTACCGGTTTTGAGATAGGATTAATTCCCGTGGTATCGATTTTCCACTTCATGGATAAATGGTTTTTTAATGCCTGAATGTTTTCAAGATCTAACAACTCGTTAAACAGTACTAACTCGGCAATATCACCATGATAATAACCCTTACTTACCGTCTGACCCGGTTCCGGAATCCCGATGGCCCCAATAGTCAGCATCACCGAATCCCCATTCAGCGAAGCCTTGTCGGAAAATGTTTCCCTGGCTGCTAACAGGCCATCGATATACAGTTTGACTTCCCCGGTAGCATTGTCTCTGGTAAATATGGCAAGATGAGGACAGTTTATGGTAACCGCTGACCGAATATTTGCGGTACCGGCATGCGCCAGTAACTGATTCTGCTTGTCTATGGCAATGCCAAAGCTACGGCTCGTTCCGGGAAAATGGTTGTCAACCAGCCCCGCGCCAAAGTCCCAATCGGGATATATGTTACCGATGGATAAAGGTTTAAAGACCACTGCCATGGTAAAACTATCATAACTGTTGATTTGGGGAGTAACGGTCATCAAGCTGTTATTGAATCTTATTCCGGGCATTCCATTGATGCCGTCTTTGACATAGAGTGGCCGTTGGGCCGGATTATCCTGGATAGCGACAACTTGACTCTTCGTATCGCCAAAATACCATTGGGATACTGTATTATCCGGTTCGATACTAATACTGTCAAAATTACCGGCATCCAGGTGCAATCTAAGATTGGCAACATCGATCGGAAGGGTTGTGAAGGGAATATCCCACTTGGCGGCCAGGTTCTTCTCAATCTGTTGCCGTTTTTCATCGGTAAGCACCGTATCAAAAATGATAATTTCACCGACATCGCCCCGGAAAGGAATCCCTTCACTATTAAAAGCCCCGATTTTAATCGTTCGCGAATCATTTAATACCACATTATCCCTTAGGTCGGCCGTTGCATGCAGCAATCCATCAGCATACAGTTTTACCTCTCCGGTAGTTTTTAACCGGGTGAATGTTATGAAATGCGGTTGACTAAGCTCAAGCCCTCTGGTCTTGATGGTATGATCCCCGGTTAACCGGTCGCCAATCCCGCCCATGACCACCATTTTGTTCATATACTTTCCGAGGGAAAGCCCGAAGTCGTTATAGCGGCCGGAACAATCGGCATCAAGTACGGCCATGCCTTTTGTCCATCCACTATCATCAAGCAGGTTGGGGGTTTGCGAAGCATCTGTTTGAAAGACCACCATGATCGTAAAATCATTCTGAATGATCTGTTGGATAGTCAAATAATCCTCATAAATATCGCGAATATTATCATTATCATTCGTGGCTTGCTGAGTGAACCGGATAACCCCTAAACCGTTGATTCCATCCATGATATACTGGGGCCTTCGTTTACCGTTGTCCTGGACAGCATCATGACCCCACCGACTGAGATCAACCCATTGCGAAATCCTGGTGGTATCATCCGAATGGACAGTGGCTTGTCGTGATGCATCCAGATGGATCACTGGAGTGGCAATCCGGTCAACACCGGAGATGTCAACTTTCCATTTACCGGATAAATAATTTTCCAATCTTTGCCATTCTCCGGTTGTCAAGGCTTTATCATAGATGACGACTTCGCCAATCTGCCCGGTAAAAGTGCCTTGACCCGTCCTGCTATGGCCAATGACCAGATCACCGGGGCAATTGGAAAAGGTCCCCGGACTTGCCGGGATATCGTGAAGCGATGATATCCCGTCTAGATTTAACGATATTTTGAGTTCATCGCCGGTAACAAGACCCGAGATAATTGCCATATGAACATCGTTAATTGGAGCCGCCAGTTTTACCGTCCGGTTTTCCAGATCGACAATAAGGTCTCCCTTCGGATCAACCACAATCGAAAAACCTGTTTTGCCCGTTTCCGGTGAAGATGCGGTCCCATCAAGCAGCGGTCCTTGGCTGCCATCCGCTTTGTATATCAAGGCAATGGTAAAATCCCTGTTAAAAAATACGTTTTGACTGGTATTCCCAATAAACCCCTTTTCCTTAAGGCTGGTCCATAGGGCTTGAGAAAGTGTTTGATTAATCCCTCCGATACTGGTAAAGGTGTCTTGTGAAACCGGCCGCTTTGAAATATTATACCGGGATAAGAGCGCGCTGATTTTATTTTCGAGGTCCAGCCGGACCGGATCTAAAATCGCATCATCCAGATTTAACGTAAAACCATGCCGTTCCGGGGTAAATGCCGGTAATACCTTTCCATCATCATCAATATACCCTTTGTTTTTAAGACTGGTCCATATTGTATTGGAGAGAGTATGATTAATCCCCGATATAACGGTGAATGAGTCCGGGAAAACCGGTTTCTCTTCGATTATGACATTGATAATCGCCGATTTAATTATTGGAATGAGCGTATCTTCCATATTCTCGGCCAAAACCTTCAACACATTTTGGGAATTGGGAATCATAAGAGCGGTATCCTTAAAGAATACGGATGGCAACCCGGCGATTCCTTCTACCTGATATTCCGGTGGCGCGGCAATGTTGCTTTGAATGACTGTAACGCTATTCAAGCTTAAATCTTTCCATTGACGAATATTCTTTGCATTTTCATCCATGATGACACTGCTTATACTCGCGGCATCCAAATGCAGAACCGGTTTGGCAACGGAGCTTACCGCTGATAATGGGATGCGCCACTTGGCCGATAAATACTCTTCGAGCTTTTGTTTCCGGCTGCCGGTCAATACCGAATCGAAGATGATTACTTCGCCCAATTCGCAGGTGGCGGCATCAGTGCCCGGCCCAATGTTGATTGACTGTTGATCAAAAGATACATTGGCCTCTTTGAGTACCTGAGCGGTTTGTAAGACGCCATCAAGATACAATTGCACTTCTCCTGTGGTCTTTTCCCTGGTAAAAAGGGCCAGATGCGGCAGTCCGGGAGTTGACTCCAAATTCATCGATATCGTGGAATCCCAGTTCATGATTTTGGTGTTAACTTTTGCAATTACACTACCGTTCCCTTGAAAGCCCAGCCCAAAATTTGATTGATTGGAATCGGCGCCGGCCATCAATTGAAAACTATCGCCCTCATGGCCGGATTCCGCCGCGGCTTTATAAACCACAACCACACTAAAATCATCATGGATCAAAGGAGCTGCGATCTTTAATTGGGAGTTTAATTCGAACCTCACCCAGGGCAGATCGCTCTCGATATATTTCGGTGCGCCTTTCGTGGGTACCGGTACGGCATGATGATTGTTACGGCTTAGATCGCTCCATTCCGTTACCAAATCTCCGTTGCCGGAAGGGTCTTCATTCCCGTGAATTTGATGGGCATCAAGATGAAGTACCGGGAGCTTTATCCGGCCAATTCCCAAAAGATTCAACAGGGAATCCCGGTAGGGGTTATATTGATCGGGATAGTCTCGTTTCCATTTTAAAAAATTAGCATAAAAGCCATTGAATTGGGACATTTGATTGGAATCAAATTCCAATACGTTATAGGCAATATGCGCCGGTGTTTCGTTTTCAATGGTGGTATATACCAATTCCTTAAATTTATTATTTCCAAACCGCCCCGCCTTTTTGGGGATCACAAATGTCAATTGATATGAGTAAGGATCCGGCTGATACGTTTCTGTGATCTTTTCACCGGAGATAAAATCTAGCGGTAAAGAACCTTCGGGCCGAAGCAGAATATGTTCGATGATAAAAAAGTTTTTCAGTTCATTCCGGTCGGCAGGATCGGTAATATATCCATCCAATCCCAATTTGGAGGCGATTAAATCTTTAAGGCCGTCCATATATTGAAAAGCCTGGGGATCGGTAATTGGAGTTTGAAGATTATAAGCACGATTACGGTTTCTGCTCAACCGGGGATAGTTTTCCAGGAAATCGGCTTTCGCCGACAAGTAATATGAATTCTTTTGATCCGGC
Source organism: Bacillota bacterium (assembly GCA_023436305.1). Classification (GTDB taxonomy): domain Bacteria; phylum Bacillota; class UBA4882; order UBA8346; family UBA8346; genus JAEZJQ01. The sequence continues at coordinate 47,263 of JAEZJQ010000012.1, read as the reverse complement.
TCCAGATTCATGAGCATGTTGTATTTAAAACCGAACACCGCGTAATCGGCGAATTTCTCGTTAAATTGGGCCAGCAAATGATCGAAAATCCGGTTTTTTCGCTTGAAGGCGTTTTCACTCATCAGGGTCCGATCATCCGGATTATCTTCGAGATATTGGTAAACTGAACTGACTTCCGGGTTTAATTCCGGGAAATCTTGCTGCCAGAATGATGCCGATAATGGCTGCGAGAAATAGGTTTTTATTTTTCCCATGATATCCGCCCGGTTCTGGCGAAAGGCGAAGATATGTTTGAAGCTGGCCAGCTGTTTAAGATAATTCACCAAAATTTGTTCAAAAAACAGCAAATACGCCCGTAATTGTTTGGCTTGTGCCCGCCGCTTTTCCGAAACCGTGGAAGGAAGTCCGGTTTCACTGACCCCATAGATTGACGGCAATTTAAAGGCGATTGACTCGTAAGCACTTAAGTCAGAAGCTTCTCCGATAGTTTCCTGGAGATCCGTGGCCGGATCATCGAAAATTTCCCATTGGTTTTGTGTTTTTAAAGCATTCAGCCTGGCATTAACCTCATTCGTGCTGACGGGGCACATTATTTCATTTTTAAACAAACGGATTTTGGAACTATTAAACGGCTCTAATACGAGCGCTTTCGTATCATCCACCACCAGCGCCCATTCTTGTTTATCGGTTATGTCCGGATTAGGTACGTTGGAAATGAATAAGTTTTTGACATCCTTCACTTCTTTATGGGACATGATGATCCGGATCAGATCGGAGGTATGTAACTCTCTTCTTTTTTCACCGGTTCCAAGCTCATCATCGTCGATAAACCCATGGTCGAGCTGCGGACCATTAAATATTTGTTCGATGGATTTACCCTTGGCAAACATTCTTTTAAGGCTGTATTGCTTTATCCGGGGTGAAATAAAATTTTTGAGATCATAGTATATTTTCGCCATGACCTCATTGGCATCCGCATCCTCGGCAATTTGAATATCCGAAAATACCGAGATCGTTTCTTGCTCTAAAATATTGACCTCAACGAACTCTTCACACAGATTTCGATGAGAATTGAGTGTTGCGGTCACAATGTTTATTAACTCATCATCCTGTTGAATATCTTCATCTTTTTCGATATATACCCGGTATAATCCATTCAAAGTAATTCGTGATGAATTTGGGGCATAATCATATAGAAGGGCATTATTGTCCTTGTCGAAGTAGAGTGCCGGATCAGTATCCATTGCCGGTACCAGCCAAGCGTTTTTCACAGCGGGAACCCATTGAGTCTCCGTATTTGAGACCGCGACCGGAACCCGAATATCAATTAATAGTTTCCGGTAATCATTGACAGTCACCGGGTTGATCGTTAGGATCTCTTTAGGTGAGAAAAACTGTTCGGGGATGGTGTTATCACCCAGAATGGCCCCCATATCTTGCGACACCCGCGAATCCAGATCGGCAATCGCGTAACAAAGTACTTCAAGGATTGTAACCCCCGGATCATGGATATTATAATCCGTCCATAAATGTCCGGAGAACGCCTGCAGGTTTTTTAACCCTTCTTCCCGCAAGGCCTCCCATTGAATAGTATTAAGTGCTGTTAATGATGCGTTTCCCATGGCACATCCCGATTTCTCGCGTAATCACGCGTAATTTATTTATAATCCAATATAAGTAACTTTAACGGTAACTTCGGCCGAATCCGTATTTTGAATGGTGACGACACCGGTATCAGAGTATACATTCCAGAGGGTTTCAGGATTGTCTTGCTGGTCCGACATTCCATCTCCTGCTATTTTGACGATACTACCGGTGCCATGGACGGCAAATAGACCCGCCGCGGAAGTGCCCGGCTTCGTAATTAACACCATCAACAATCCTCTGGAATCGTTGGTTAAAGTGAGATTGTTGACGGTAACAATTTGACTTGCCGCCACTGTAAGACTGGCCGGCTTCTGTAAATCCGCTTTCGTGGCTAATAGTGCATCCACTTCCGTCTTAACGGCTTTCTCCTCCAAATCCCGGTTAATGGTTTCCAAGGATGTGTCTACATCCTCTTTTACGGCTTTAGTTGCCAGACTCTGATTAATCGTTTCCAGGGATGCGTCCACATCCTCTTTTACGGCTTTGGTTGCCAGATTCTGATTAATTGTTTCCAAAGATGCGTCTACATCCGCTTTTACAGCTTTAGTCGCCAAAGCGTTATCGATCACAGTGATTTTATTATCAATATAAGTCTTAACCGCTTTTTGAGTTGACAGAACGGTATCGCTGTTTTCTGTTAATGTATCACTGGTTGAGATACTACTTATGAATGATTGAGAACCGCTAATTTTCAAATAACCTTGAATGGAAACCGTATTCGTCTTAATTATCCCTTTACTGAAAATTTCACCGGATACATTTTCTTCTAAAGTATAGACGGCATCGGTAATTACTACTTCATCATTACTAACAGTTTGGATATCAAAATCGCAGATGCCTCCCAGGTTGTTTAACCACTCTTTCCAATCGGCAAGCAACTGATTCACGGTGCATGATGCTGTATTTCCGGGATATTTTATCGTCAGGAGCGATTCATTGGTTTCAAATTCAAATGCTGTCGCTTCTGGATCTTCACTAGCTACGAATTCTGATTGGATTGTTCCGGTTAAAGGCCCCATATAAATAATGCGAAGTACATCATCGATGGTACACTCTTTATATGGATTCCTTGTTGAAGTAAAGCCGATTTCCATATCTTGCAGGTCCCATGTTGTACTTAAACAGGTGAACCGAAAACCTGCCGCTTGCTCCGGATGATCGTTTTGATAAGCGTTCCAATCGCCAAGAAAGTTATCGATATCCGAAGCGCTATCATAGATAATGGTTACTCGCTTGGTATCATCGACCGATATCTCAAAATGTCCTTCTTCTCCGGTTACCGTTCCTTTGATTATCTTGATTCTCGGAAAAACCAGTGCTGATCCTTCATAAGTTGCATATATGATACCGCTGTTAAAAATAACGTTGTCCGAGGTGTGACATGGTCCTAAAATTGAAACTCCATTGGTGATCGTCATATTTTTTATTTCTGCAATATCAGCAGTTACTGAATCCAAATCAAGTGCCTGCAAGCCAAAATTTCCGGCAATATTTATATTATTAACCGTTAATGTATCAATATTTGCTTTTCCCAGAGTGGAATCACCCGGAGCATTTAAATCACCGGTAATGGTTATGCCATTCTCGACAACCAGTTCCGAACCACTGATTGTAGCTCCATTGGTTGCCGCTAACCCGCCGTTTATGGTTACACCTCCACCAGTTTCACTGCCGAGAGTGACCGGACCATCTGTATTTAAAGCAGAACCGCCGGTAATAGAAATTCCACTCTTTGCAACCAATTCCCCACTTTCTATAGTGGCCCCATTATACACTGTTAACCCATCATTCACGATTAACTCGGAACCACTTATCTCAGCTCCCGCTCCCGCCTGCAACAATTTGGCAACGATAATGCCTTTGTTGGCATAGAGCGCTCCGTTAACAATGACATTCCCGGTATCGGAATTGCCGAGTGTAACCTGGCCGTTTGCTTGTAAAGTAGACCCATTGGTAACTGACAATCCTCCCTGGGCGGTTAACAATCCCGTCTCAATGTCGATTTTGTTTTTAAAAGTGGTATTACCTTGAACCGACAAGTCATTCATTACTTCCAGAATTGCGCCACTAATGGTGGCACCCGCTTGAGCTTCCAGCATACCGGTTTCAATCTTCGCACCATTACTAACAGTTAATCCGTTCATTACCACCAAAGACTGGCCGCTGACTGTAGCACCATCATTTGCTTCCAACTTACCGGTTTGAACCACCGCTCCACTATTTACGGTTAAGCCTTTCCTTGCTTCCAAGGTCTGGCCACTGATAACGGCACCGTTATTTGCGTTCAGATTTCCAGTTACCGCAAGACCATTTTGAGCCTCCAACAAACCTGATTCGATTTTTACACCATTTTGAACGTTAAGTCCGTGAAGGGCATTCAGTTTATTTCCATTAACGGTAATTCCGCTTTCGGCATGAACAGGTTGGTTGATGGTAACTTCATTATTGAAAAAAGTTTTTCCATTAATCGTAACTGTATGAGCCGTCTGATCTTCCGTACCGATGACCAAACCTCCATCTTCCTGAATTACCAAGGAAGGGTGTTGGGATGAATCATCCACCCGTAAAGCAGGACCGGATTCGGCGACAATATGCAACTTTGCCGCGGGATTATCACTGTTGATACCGACGGAACCATCCTCTTGTTTCAAAAACATTCTGCTTTGATTCGCTGAAGTGATATTTAAGCCGTTCCGCTGGGTATCAGCCGATTGGGCATTGATCCGCCAGGTATAAGTGCCTTTATTGATCGAGAAATCAAGCAGCCGCCGGTTCGTCCCCTGTTCGACGATCTCCATGGGCATGCCATTTTCCGCTGCGCCAATGCCGTCGTCGGCGATATTGATCGTCGAATCAATCAGATCGACAAAATCATCATGAGTCGGTTTATTTCCCGTGGCAAACATATCGTATAATGCATTTCGGTTTTTACTTGGCATGGCAATTCTCCATTCTCCGATTTATTAATGCTGTTAATGCTTAAGCAAATCAATAATATCCAATAGTTCAAACATCCTCTTGGAATAATTCGGCTATATTCCCTTTTATATACCTGCTTTGATCATCTCTTTTGGATAATTCTCCTTGATAGCCATAATTGTCTCAATATTATTGGCTTCTTCAATCTGATTCTTCAGATTATAAAATTCATCCCTGAAAGCCTGAATGGTAACTATAATATCTGCTTCCGTTGTTTCACCGTAAATTCCCATTAATGCATTTTGGATCTTGTAATCCGGTAGGAACTCATTTCTGATGTCGAATGACATTTGTGAAAACTGATCAATCTTCATTTTTTTATAATAATCAAAAGTAATCAATTCATCTTGCAATAGTTCTTCAGGTGATAAATCGATTGTATTATTTTCAATCAGCTCAGGAATTTCCGATAACTGGATAATATCATCCCGAACCTGTTCTTTGAGGGTTTTGAGGACAATCTTTTCATCATATCCTGTACCGATAATTTTTTGGTCTGGTTTAAGAGTAATTAGTCCATCAGCCACTTGTTCAGATAAAGTTTTATATACAATTCTTTCTTCTGTTCCCTCAACAACCAATTTTTCATAGGGAGATAGAATAATAAGACCTTCCATGATTTGTTGGGACAAGGTTTTTCTTAACCCGATAGTATCAGTGATGGGTTGAGCAGAATTTAATAAATTTTCTTCAGGTAAAATTTCGATAATCTCCCCATTTTTATTGATGTCAAACTGCTCTGGAAGATATGGCATATCTGTTTTCCCTATCTCCATCGTCATACTATTGAATTGAAAATAAATATCTTTACCCTCCAAATTTTGTTCTAACGGAGCGGGATTTATATGAATAATCGCTTTACTTTGTTTATCTCTAATAATATACATATCTTTTCTCCTTTAATACTTAATACAAAACATTACAGCCATATTCTCGGGCCGTGTTTCATTACTTCCACTATAGCCAACACTTCCTCCTGGTGTATAACCGTGAGTATGGGATTCACTCCATGTTGTTCCATAAGGATCATAATGTAAAAAGTTGCCCCAATCAGCATTAAATTTAAAACTTGCCAATCCTTTATATTTATAACTATAACCAATTAAAGCTCCCTGATAAGAGCTACTATGATAAACATGAGAGTGGCTACCGCCATAGATGGTACCATAATTTCCACTAAAAGGATGATTGTGGGAGCGAATGGCTTCGAGTTGTGGGTCTTTACTAATATTGCGGGTACCCGGGAGGTGCCCTCTCAGAAACTGGTTTCGTAGGTTAGGCAAGTTAAAGGTACTATTCCCATCACCGGATCCATATGTGACATCAATAAGTTTGAATAACCGGGCGTATACTTCTCTGGAGACTGCCTGCCCATTACATTCCAGCCAGCCATCCGGAACTACAGGCATGGCAAAAGCGGTAATCGATCCGACCAGTAAATTATCAATATATTCCTTGACGGCTTTTTCAGTAGATATTGTTGTACTACTTCCTACCGGAAAACTGGATGAAATGAGGATCCCATTCGATATTTCGTTTACAGTCTCGCCCGAGTGCAATTTTAAACTTGCAACAGTTGCATTTTGGGTAACCGCCAGATTATCGTCTATGGTTACCGGTTCATTGCCCGTTCTTTTGACCGTGCCGTCAAGGTAGATATAGTCATCACCCTGGTTATTGCCCAAATTACTGTTTCCTGTCACTGAAAAGTTCCCATTTATACTTACCCCGGGTGACTTGGGATCTCTGCTTCTGTTTATCGTTAGTTTCTCGTTTATCTCCAGTTCATATTGCTGATTTTCACTGGATTCGGGAATTCCTCCCGATACGATTCTACCGTGGATGGTTACCGCATTATAGTTAATGGGATCGGAGTTATAAGTACCCAGAGTAGTATCGCCGGCAACGCTCAAATTACCGTCACTGCTCTCTTCGGAGTCACTACTGGTCCCGGCGGTGATCTCAACATTATCCTTAATTTTTACCGTAGCGGTTTTTGCAGTTAGCGGACCATTGATTTCCAGTCCCCCCATATCTCCGGAAACAATAATGGCGCCGCCCACCTCAATGTTTCCTTCAACGTAAAGACTATTACTACTGGGAGGATCTTCAGTCGGCTTAAGTTTTCCGATGATAACCCCACCGTCGACATTCAATTTCGCCCGGGGTTCTTTGCATCCGATCCCCACATCTCCATTTTCGTTGATGATCAACGGAGTGGTATCGTCCCCGACATCATCCACCCGTAGTACATCCCCGGCCCCGGAATAGCTGATATGTAGTTTGGCTTTTGGCCGGTCATTTCCGGCCCCGACTCCGATACCTACTTGACCATCGGAAGTAATGACAAAAGGAGTTTCATCATTTCCCACATCATCAATCCGGAGCGCATCACCGGAGTCCGTCTGGATAATGTGCAGTTTTGCCTGAGGTTGGTCGGTACTAACGCCTATATTTCCGGTTTCTCTTTCGATATAGACTTTGCTTTTGTTATCCGCCTTGATATTCAGGCCTTCTTTGGTTCCGTCCTCACAACGGCCAGAGATCCGCCAGCGTTTAAGGCCGTCCTTATCGGAGAAATCCAGGATATTATCCTCGTCTCCATGGGCTCTGAAACAGATAGGATCTTTCGGATCTTCGGAGACATCAAGCCCATCATCCAAAAGGTTCAATTGCGACCGGATGAAATCGGCGAAATCGGCTCCGGAAGGAATAGCGCCCTGCCGGAACTTATCGTATAATTCTTTTCGTTTTCTTTTCTGTACCATCTTTCTAGGCTCCTTATATTTTCTTTAAAAGCGCTGCGAAAAACCTGAACATTGATTGATATGGACCTTTTTAATACACCATAAACGGATATTGGCTCCGGCCGTCGAAACTTAAACCGGTTCTTAAGATGTCGAGCACCGCCTCTTTAATTTCAGCAACATTCGTTATTTCATCCTTTTGGCAACTGAACTCATCCCACCTGTCCGCAATCGGATCAAAGTCGGAGGCTTTGACTTGAAAGATGAAATCGGAAAAATGGTTGACTAAATAATCTTCAAAACTTATATCATCCTGTAACGTAAATTGAAAATCATCCGCGTTAAGATCTTTATTGGATAATACATTGCCTTGATTATCGATGTAGTTGGCATCTCTTAAAGCGTTCCAAATTCGTTGCGAGTCTTCCCGGGCGAACCATGTTGAAAAGTTATTGACTATATAACTGGTTCCCCGCACGGTGGCGGTTACTGTCTTCAACGTGACCGGAACATTGGCGAAAATATACTTTAATATAGGCCAGGCTTCAATTTCCATGTCGCCGATTCCCATGGCGAATATTGGTCCGGGCCTGGACACCCAGAAATCAGTCTCGATTTTCATATGGCCGATGCCCTGAAAAGCGCCGGGATCGTATAGATCAGTGGTTATCACATCGATAATATGGCTGTCGGCTGAAACCAGGATCGAGTCAGGATATTTGGTGGTTGCCGCATTATCTTCCGTTAAAAAGAGCGGAATTGTTTCGATATAGTTTTCATGTTGGATGATCTGTTGCAATAAACCAAAATTGGCGACATAATCCACATACGTGGTGTTCTCAATATAATTAATCACCGCCGAACTATAAACCGAACTTCCAAAAGAGATTTCCGACTCTTTATCATACGCCCAGGGGGACAAAAACCTTTTAATATCTTCATTGAGGATGTTGATATAATAACCCTGGTCATATCCTGCCTTGAATTTCACCGCCAACCGGTACCGGATCTCTTCAAACCGCGGGTTTTTTACGGTAATGTCGACCAAGGGCGGCATATAGATTTGCAGGTACCGTTGAATCTCCGCCAGAATATTGGCCGGAGTCTTGGGTTTTAACGGGAAAAAGGGCTTGGAGTTCGAGTTTTTTAGAATGACAATAACAACTACCTCGCCCCGGGCGTCCGGCGTTAAAATTTCCGAGTTTATTAATGCGCGCTCGCCCTGAGGGACGCATTTCACCTTATAAACCTGCGGGAATTGGGTTAAGATCAACTTTTCATAATCATCTAAGGTCAAGGCGCGATTTTTATGTTTTAACCGTTCACTCACCCGGATGTAAAAGTCCATACTCGCTTCCCGGCGTTTGCCGTTAAATGAAGTATAAGGCTGAATGACTTCCTGGATGGCCGGGTCCCTTTCGGCCAACTCGGTAATGGCATTGGTCATCAGGGGTTTCGCCAAATGATTCGGGTCGTTATTTTGGTTACGATAGGTAACACAAACCGATCCCGCCCGGATATCCAGAATATCAGGAACAGCGGCAATATTATCCGGCGCAACAGCCCGGACCCAACAACGGTCGCCGGGTAAGATCGTATTAGAAGAGCTAACCTCCGCCGGAATGCTAAATCTGATAATACCGGTATCCTGTAACCCGAATGTCTTGTCCATTAAGATTTCGGACTGTTTAAACGGGAGCCATTGATTTGAAGCCAAGTAACTCCAACTTATCCTTGGCATGACCAAGTTTACATCCCCACTACCGGAAACCATCTGGAATAGCAGCGAAACCGATTGGAGAGGGCTTAAATTTTTGATCCCCAGGAACAGATAGCCCTGTTCATTGTATTGGGGTAATAAAAATTCATCTTTCCCTGTCTGTAAGCTTGCCTGCTCCGGTTTTCCCACCTCTTCATATCCAAAGGGATGAAACCGGAAGAGTTGAACCGGCATTTCGTTAGAGCCCGGGAGTAAGGAACCGGTATCCAGCAAAATCTTGGCTGAAGCGGTATAGTCAATATTCATTGACCGGATGACCGGGGTATATGGAGGATAAAGCGCCAGTTTGAGAATATCCTGATCGTTTTCAGGCATTAAAGGCAACTCCCGGGCCTCAGGAATGACCGGAGGTGAAAAACTTGTCCCATTCCCCCGGGCTTCGGCTTCTGAAATCTTGGCAGCCTTTACCTGTTCTTCCCGGGCTTTGATTTCTTGCTTGATGGCTTTATAATTGTTTTCAGCCACGGTCACGCTGTTAGTCGCCCGTGTCAACTCATTCAACAGATCCCCATATAGGTCTTTCATAAAACCCTGGTTGGAAAGTTCCAGCTTGTAATAACGTGCCCAGTCCAGGGGATCTTTGGGGGTTTCCTTACCTTCCGGGTACAAATCACCCTGGTAAGACTGATGGCTAAAATCCTGATATGATAACTTTTTACTGAAAAGGGAATGGGGCGTTTGCGATATCGGAGTCCAGGTACGCCGGTCCAAGAATTGTAGTTTCACTTCAAAATCCTCATTTTTAATGGTGCCGGCGTTTTCAAAACCAAAACGGGAATAGGCGTAATAATATCTCGCCATATCCGGGAGCCCATCAGCGGTGATAAATTGGTTTTCCATCCAGTCGAAATTAACATTTAACGAGTCCAATTTTTTTGTACAGATCTCCCGGTTGGCAAAATAACACCGGGCCGGTACATCCGGCGTTATCCCGAAGGGTTGGAAGGGATTGGCGGGATTAATCATCGCAATGTTTCCACGCAGTTTAATATCCTTTAACCCTTGGGCCGCAACCTTGATATCAACCCGGCGCATGACGACGGACTTAAAATAATCATAAACAATAGCATCGTTAACGATTGCTTCGTTACTTCCCTGACCGTTTGCGGTAGTATTGTTAAGTAAAATCTTCACCGCGGGATAGGCTAAAAATCGATCCTCGATGGCCGGTATTACTGGTGGAAAATCCTCGTCGAGCCGGATGGTAAACTTCAACACCTCCAAACCAATGGCGTCGTTTTCATAGAGCTTAATGGCATCAAAGGACTCGATGCTTTGGGTTTCTTTTTCAACCACAACAGTATTTCGATCAAGCTTGTTAGTAATCGTAAATATCTCACCGTTATCCCATAAAATCTTTTTGCCTGCCACATCATCGGTAAAATCAAATAGTGGGGTCATCTCGAACGCCGGGTCATCCCGGTGTCCAATGTAAGAAATGCTTAACCCGTCACCGGTTCCGGTGCGATACTCTTGAATCATATCTCCGGTGGTGAATAATTTTGATTTGGACCGTATATTGATGACCGATGAAACATCCCTAATTTCAAAACCCAGGATGTCAATTTTGTATCCTTCGCTTTTTTTATAGTTGTTCCATGCGGCCAAAAGCTCGACGGCCGTCCGTTTATCGACTCGTTTCGGATACTTGATTTTGAGGGATTCACCAATGGATACGTTAAAGAAATCATCATAGAAATGAGATACAGTAATAGCAAATATATCTTCCACATTTTCTTCGAAAGCAACCTTGGGGGTTACTCCTTTGGGTCCGGCATAGCGGATGGTGAATCCCCGGACATCGCCGGTTTTATATTCAAAGAAATTTTGATTCACCGGGTCGGTATACTCGGTTTCGGCAGTTACGTTGGAGTTCAACTCTATTTCAGATATACCGGCGATTTCCCATTGACCGGTTCCGGATTGTTCAAGCTGAAATTCTTTTAATTCCCCAACCGGTTTTTGATTGCTGTCGGTTTTCCAATATAAGCTATCCTTTTCAAGCAATGTACTGTCTTCGTTTCTCCATGCTTGTAAGAGTTTCTCCACGGTACGTTTTTTCCGGTCCGTGGGGTATTTAATAAATAAGTACTTTAAATTATTGGGATAATCATTGGTCAAATCAAAACCAAACTTATCGGTATCATTTTCATGGATCACCACTTTGGCTTTTGGCAGTTTTGTATATGGCGGCACTAACTCCGGGCAAAATTTTACGGTGAATCCATTCGGATCAACGGTGGAAATATGATTTAAATGATTCATAAAATTGACACTCAAAGTATCATCAAAATCTTTATCCCACTTTACGTTATCCGCGATTCTTAGCAGCATAAATCCTTGCTTTTGATATTCCCGGTTCCATTTCGATAAAAGATCCTGGACATGCCGCACCTGGTATTCGGCTTGTACGGCCTCATCGTCGTTTAATGGTAATGGCGGATAGTAAATGGTTAACTTTTTGGCCGCCAGATGATGAATGGTATCATCATAGTCGCTAAATCTGAAATTGAATCGGGTCGGCTCTAGTTCTAGTTCCGGTTTGAGCTCTTCCGGGACATCCAATATATTTACGAATTCAATCATTGCGTTTTGATAATCGGCGGTTAGCTTAAATCTGGCAACAATACCGGCTTTCTCAACGGTACATTCAATGATCTGGTTCTCAGACGATTTTAAGTCCTTTTCAGTCCGGGCTTGGATGGTCCATAATCCGTCGCCCATTTGCTCAATGTCAAAGTTGCCGGGGGTATTCAGTTCGGAAACTTTCCACTCCCGCCACGCCTCCACCAGATCATTGGCGGATGTAACACTAACCGAAGGGTATTTGATAGCAAGTTTCGGCCCTTCTTGGACCTGAAACTCGAATAAATCAATGGTGTTTTCCTTGAGAATCAGTTTGGGCAAATCCGTTTCAAAACCGGTATATAATACCCGGATTCCAACGCCATACAGATTACAGATTTCGCATTTTTTAACCTGTTGACCGGTGAGTGTCAAATCGGTTTCCGATACCGGGACGGCTTCCCAAATATGATCATCTTTACTTTTCAGTTGATAGCCCTTGGGGTCATTATCAGCAATCCACGCCTGCCAGTCGGCGGCAATCTGATTCGCGGTTTGAGAAACTCGGCCTGGAGTGATGGTTAAGGTGTCTCCGGCAATTAAAAACTTGGTATATTCGTCACTTTCAGAGGGCTTTTCGATGGCGAGATAGGCGTCCTCCGACGGGCGGCAACGGCGGGTGACTTGAATCCCCTGCTCCGCCGGCGATTCATATCGTTTAATAATTTCGCCGGTTTTCTCCAATTCCCCGGCTACCGGAGCCAAATTCCACAAAGCGCGCCCTGTTTCTTGAATCGTATACCTTCCCGGTTGATGAAGCGGGTCGTCCTTCCATGCTTTCCAAGCATCCACCAGATTTTTGGCGGTTGCACCCTCAGGATAGGCAATTTTTAATACACCATCGGCGACCTCAAAGCGAAACTCGTTTTCCGCCGAATAAATCCCGGAAATTGCCAGACTGCTTATGTTATAATCGGTGGTGATTTCTTCATATTGAGGCTCTATGGTCTCCCATACCTTGTTGATGATTAACCGGTCGCCTTCACTCACAGTATCGGAAGCAGTTGAGGTAATATCCCCACAGTACTTGACTGCAACTTCACTGGCCGAAATAAACCCGGTAATTATAAATATTTTCCCGGTAGTATCGACCAAATACTTGCCACAATAATATTCATCAAAAGTTTCTTTTGAACTGATTACCGTTTGGACATATTCGTCAGGAATTACGATGGATTCCCGGAGTTCCGCCACAAAAGTTCTGGGAACTAATTTTTGGATTAATTGAGTGGTGGCGACTGGAAACTCCAAATACACCGATTTTAAGAAAATCTGGGTATTCTCCTTATCGAATTGAACAATCTTATATACCTTGCGGTTGGTAAAGACAAGGTACTTCCCTGTACTGGTGGCATCAAACAGCGGATACTTCAGGGTATCACATACCAGATAACTATTTTCCCGTTGATAGGCTTTGAGCTCCGGTTTAATAATAAATTTACCGATCTCAAAATCAACGGTATCCGCCTGTTGCCATCCGTTGCTTACACTGAGCTGAGTGGTAAAGAAATGGCTGTGGTTCGCTAACAGGGACGATATTTTTTCATAATCGATAGTCCCTTCCTTGCAGGAAATGACGATTTCGATGGTTCGGGTTCCCTCATTGAGGTTGAGTAAGGGGGAGCTTACCGCAAAACCCATTTGAATCGGTTCCGAGGACTCGGTTTGGGCGGCTTTGCCAAAGGTTTGAAAACGCCCTATGGTCTCATCTTGATCAGCGGAAAAAATCGAGTCCGCATAATATCCGGTGATTTTTTCAGCACCGATCTCCGGATATTGGTAGTCCCGTTTTTTAGTCCAGGCGGCTTCCAGCAAGGCATATACTTCATCTCCGGACATACTATGCAAGGCGGTATCTTTTTTCGCCATGACGACCTTGAACTCGTCGACGGTCATACATAGTTTATTCTCAATGTATTTCCGGGCTGCTTCATTTTTGGCGTCCGCCAATTCTTCCAAGGTACTGATAGCACCCGGCATCTTATAGAGCATATTCCCCGGTTCCGGTTCACCGAAGGCAAACTCCATCATACTTTCAAATCCAAGCTTCTTATGAATGTCTTTCAGTTGTGATCGCCGGGAACGGGCGTACTTTTCATTATGTACCATCTCAAGTATCGTATAGGCTTTTTCCCACTCCCAATCTTCGGGATAGGTAACTCCTACGTAGCCGCGATTCATTTCCCGATAATAAAGATCCAGGCAATATCGAAAATCTTTTAAAAACCGGAAACAGAGGGAGTTAAAAATATAGTTGGCATCGCCGGCTGTTAAATCATCTTTTTCTATCCCTTTGATCCGTTGATACAATTCAGTTCGCAGGTATCGGCCATCCACCGCGAGGGTATTGCCTTGTATAGTTTGGTAAGGGGGCAGGTTCGGGACACCGAGTACCAGGCATAGTATTTTTTCAAAACCCGCATCCCCCCTCTCATAGCTTAGATGAACCGATTTGATATCTATGGTGGTTTTCGTAAAATGAACCGTTTTGATATCCGCAAGTTCCGCATTATTCAGTACAATATCCTCAGTGACTTCATAATGCAGGTCGGCACCGGTAACATCTTTACCGGCACGTAATAACGTGCCTTTGATTAATAGATGCTCTCTTACGTCCCGGGCCAGCTTTAAAATCACATGAACCTGGTCGGGAACTTCCGCTCTCTCCTCAAGTTTCAAAACATTCCGGTAAAAAAACGCGACCTTTTTTTCAGTTAATTGGCCAAACTTCTCTTTGGGATACTGCAACAATTTTAAAAATACCAGTAAAACCGCCAAATGAGGCTTTGAGTATTTGGAAAATCGCTTTGGATCATCCCTAAAAATGTCAGGGGTTTCAACAAATTGCGCTAATTCTACAATTTCATCATCGGTGAAATTTAAAAACGATGCCCAGGAACTGTCATGAAGGTTTTGATTATTATAAAACCGAACCTTTTTGGCATATTCCCTGGTGAATTTTAATAGATCCGCAATTGAACGTTCTTCAACGGAGACATACTCCGGTTGCAACGCGGTGAATAATTTTTCATCTTGACTGGTCCCTGCTCGGTTCTTTTTATTAATCATGGTAATACCCTTTATATTTTATTTTCCGGGAAGAAAAACCCAAATGGGTTTTTCTTTATTACCCCGCTTAAAAATCCAGAGTCGCGACGGCTCCATTTTTTGATCTAAAATAGTGAAACCGGATAAACCATACTTTGCTGGCTGTTTATGCCTTTAATGGAATAGTCGATATTGATGAGCAACTCATGCGTGTTTGCTTCCGACTCGGTAATCTCAATTTTTTGCACATCGATTCTCGGTTCGTAATCGTAAATCACGTTTGAAATTATTTTCTCCAACCCAACCACCAGGGTTTGATTGACTTCCTCAAACATAAATTGTTTCAAATCACAGCCATAATCAGGATAATTAAAGCGTTCACGGAGCGCCGTGGAAAACAATACTTCCAAGGACTCTTTGATTTCATCCTCACCCGCTACCAGCCGAACCCCTTCGCCGTTATTCAAAAATTCGGGTGGAAATCCCCAGCCTGTATCTGCCATCTCATATCACCTGCATTAATTCAAATTGATCATTGCGCCCTTGACCGTTACATTGGCCGCGCTTTCAACGGTAATTCCACTCGCCTCCAAAGCGACTTTATTGCCATTCATATCTTTCATTTCAATCCCGGCGCTGCTTAAAGTAATGGTATTTCCATTCAAATCTTTGAGTTCAAACCCTTCGTTATTTAAAGTCATGGCGTTTTTATTGGCATCTTCCACCTTGACGCCTTGATCATCTGTAATAATATTGTTTTTGTTCTTATCTTCAAAGGACATCCCTTGATCATCAAGGGTGATTTTGTTTTGGTTTTTATCTTCCACGGTAATGCCGTTTTCATCTTCAAATAAAGCCTTGTTCCCGCCGGGAGTAATAACTTCCAGTTTTTCCTTATCCTTTTCATCGGTAAAGATGACTTTAATGCCGTTACGAGTAATCATTCCCTTTTCGTTATTCTTATCGGTGAACTCCAAAGGAGGCTGGGCATTACCGTTATATAATGAACCGAGTATCACCGCATGCCGGGGATCATCATTAAAAAATCCTACCACCACTTCGTCCCCTTCTTCAGGAACCCAAAAGATACCTCGCCCCTTGCCGGCGTATGGGAATATTAAACGCGCCCATATCACACTTTCTGTTTCGTTAATGGCAGGAATCCTTACCTTGATCCGGTAAAGTTTATCCGGATCGCCATCCTGAGGGTACGCTTCCACCACGCCAATCTGGAGTCCGTTAATACCAGGAAGCAATCCAGCGGCTGGTCTTTCAATAATATCATCATTTTTGTAAAACCACTCCCGGGACAGGCCACATTGAATATCGGTGATCCAGCCGTCACTGTTGATCCGGTGTCGAATCCCCGTGACCAGGTTCTTTCCATTGAACATATTTCCTAATCCACCGATGGCAATCGTATCACCCAACTTCAGCATGGGATTTCCTTTAAGGGATATCCTGCCCCTGAGCAGGGAATAACGGTTCTTCATCAGCGTTGCATTGGCCCAGGCTTCCATTTCTTCTCTTTCACCGTAAACACCGTTTACCAGGGTATACTTTGAAGAACCCATGACACTGGATAAACCATCGTAGTCTTGTTGGCTTTTGAATTTTTCTTTTTTAAGATCATCCTGGTTGTTATTTAGGAACTTGCTGGGTTTTACTTTTTGAATATCCCAACAGATGCTTTCAACTTTCCCGTATGGGGCGCCCAGATCCGCCTCGATTTCGTATTCGTAAATCTCGGATATTTCGGTTGCAGAATCCTGTAAATTGGGCTTTAACAGTTTTAATACTCCATTCTCAACACAGGTTAACAGCCCGTTGGCTTCGGCGCGGGATACGATAAAGTCCCAGTTGGTGCAGTAGTATTGGACGATTTGTTTGTGCTTCAAAGTGGATTGACTGCATTCCACATTGACAGCCGCTTTTTTAGCAATATCGGTGATGATTTGTTTGTCTTCCTTGTTGACAAAAACGGCATTTTCTCTCAGTAAACTCAAGGTATGGGCTTTGTCCTTGATATCAATGGTTAAAAAAGCCTTCTTATCCGTCCTTTTTAAATTATGCTTCACTACAATGCCTTTAAAGGTCGCTGTATCCGTCTGTTGAGACAGGGAAATTACAATCTCTTTTCCGGGTGCGAAACACGCTTCATTACTCATCTCGATCAGAGATTTACTCTTCTCCCCTCCCTCGGTAACAACAATTTGGGCATAAGGGATTTTATTCACACTACTCATGATGTCTATACTTATAATACTGGAGGAAACAGGTTTCCCATTACTGAAAATCTCTGATTTGATACTATTCATGTCATATTCCTTTATATAATTGCTCTAATAAAGTTTGTTTTTTGGCAATCTTTTGGGAGACAATTGTTAAAATTGAAGCTTGACTTCTATGAAACACTGATAGTGATGCCATTTTGTTTTACTGAAGAATCCGCCGGATTATTTAAAGTTTCTTTTTTAATATCCGGGGATTCGGTTTTCGGAGTCGAACCGGTTTGATTATCCGTAGAATCGGTTTTATTGTTTAACGGACCGGTAACACTAAACCTTGATTTATACGACTTCTCATTTTTCTCCGCATTGCCGATAAAAGTGGCGTCCAACTCCGCCCGTAAGGGAAGTCCTTCCCGGCTAAAAAGCGTATAATTGATGGTTACATCCTTGAGCAGACAATAATATGTAAACTTATTCCATTCGACGATCAAAGGTGTTACTTTGCCTTCCACCGGATACCACGCCAGCCGGAGGAATTCATTCACTTGTTCGTACACCGTTTGGTCCTCTTTTTTAAAAGCAGGCAAATTCGGGGCATGAAAGTTTGATACTCCGGTACCATCGATAATCAGTTTTAGCTTAAAATCCTGGGGTAGTGATTTTACATAAACATACTCTTCGATGCCGGTGTTAATACTTTTTTTGGTGGTAAAAACCGACGAAAATGTCTCCGAATAGGATTCGGGATTAAACATCACCGTAAAAGACTTGCCGTCACTTTCCGATGTTATTTTAAGTTTGAGCAGTTTCCCAAAATCTTTTAAACTCATTGGCGCCTCACTCTTTATCTTTCTTTTTCTCTTTGCAAAATTTTCAGGACCTCGGATACACATTGATTTACGATTTCTTGTTCGCGAGTCCCGTCCTTATCCGTTACCGGGTTCCCGGCCGTCATTTGGCTGGTGACCGTGGCTTTGATAACCAATTCTTTAATCTCAACCGCCATTTTTATACCCTCATTACTTGAAATCTGGAATAGGCTAACTCCATGGTCTCGATAACGACTGAGTTGGCACTGGCATCCAGGTCGGAAACACTCCATTTGACCGGGTAAGTCTTCCAAAAAAGCCAGGCTGCTCTCGGGGTACTATTATCGTTGAGAAGCGCCACCAGTGTATTTCCGGGAGTTAATCGAAGACTGGACATGGCTACGTTAAATTCGAGATTGATGGGGGAGCCGACCACCAGCCCCCGCTCCAGTACCAGATTGTTGTATGATACCCGGTTGGGAAGGCGGTGAGTGAACAAATTTTCACCGCCCTCTTTGTAAGTAACCGTCTCAATTTCCGATGATAATCCCGATACTTTCTTAAACCGCATATCCAATGTATTCGGCACTGTGCCGCCGCTGAAAAAAATGACGGCAAAATGAAACCCGACAGTCAATTGTTCAGTTACAGTAAGTTCAGGCATCGTAAATCCTTTCATAATTCAACCGAATTTAAAATCGAAACACTCACCGTTCCATGATCGCCCTAAGGGCTAACGCGGTGGCCACCAAATAGTAATGTGGGCACACCGCGGCGCTCACAGGCGCTAATCATGCATATTCGATCCGGACATCATCCGCCATTAATTCTAAAGATTCAATGGCCACTTCATTGGATTTGGCGTTAAAAGACGGCGCATCCAGTTTTACCGGGAAGGCGTTGGTTACCTTCCAGGTAACGACCGGCGTATCTCCTTTTTCATCCATCAGGCTGATGGTGATGTTTTTTTTGGTAACCGTGTTAATCCGGACGCTGTTAACCCATTCGTACAACTTATTGTCACCTTTAATAATGCCTTTTTTCATCGTGAATTTCAGATCGGACACCATTCCGGGCATACGTTTTGCGCCCTGGACGCAGCTTAAACCATCTTTGTAAGTTATGGTTTCCCGGGTGATGTTTAACCCCGAAATTTCTGAAAATGCAATCGGATTCATACCGTCAATTTCCACCCGGTAATGAAATGCGGGTAAGGGATAAGCATTTTTAATATCCTCGACTGTTGTTGCCATGGTTTTCTCCTCTTTCGTTATGAGTTACAAGCTTATGAGTTGCGAGTTACGGGTTATTAGTTATGAATTTTGAGTTTTGAATTTTGAATTCGAATTCAGCAAACCCATCTTTGGAATTCCGTAAATCGGCATTTAATTCTGAAATTCTGCGAATCATCATTTCATCCTGATTACGATTGTTGAAGTTTATGGGTGAATTCCAAGATGATGAATTCCGCCGGCCGGACTGCAGCGAGTCCTACTTTGATGATCAATCTTCCTTCCAGTATATCCTGGGAAGTCATGGTGGTGCCTAAGCCGACTTGCACAAAAAATGCATCCTCGGGGTTGCCGCCAGCCAGCGCCCCTTGCCGCCACAAAGCATCTAAAAAACTTTCGATCATACTGCGCAGCTTAAGCCAGGTCATGGCAGTATTGGGTTCAAATACGGCAAAAGCAGTCGCCTTCTTAATCGATTCTTCGACATAATTGAATAATCTCCTGACCGGTACATATCTCCATTCATTACTATTACCTTCCAATGTTCTCGCGCCCCAGATCAAGGTGCCTTTGCCGGTGAAAGTACGGATGGCATTGATGGACTTTCCGGTATCCTGATCAACATTGAGTCCATCATTTTCACTCTCGGTTAATTTTTTGGTCGGGCCGATTACCGAAGCAAGACTGACATTGGCAGGCGCCTTCCAGACACCCCGATCCCGGTCAACACTGGCATACGCGCCCGCGACTGCCGCGCAGGGAGGAAGAACTATGCTGAATTTATTAATCTCATCTTTAATTTTGTTATATAGCTGGGTTTGGGCATCTTTAATTTCAGTGCTGCTTAACGTCTTTGTTGTTTCCGTACCTTCCGCATTTAAATAGGTTACATTGATTGAATCTTCATTGTAGCGGTACTTAAGGCTCGATTGAAGATAAGGATAATAAGCTGCCCCGTATTTGAGATTTTCGGTGCCGATTTTCGTCCGGAAGGTTACGATTTCATCTTCAGTCGTATCTTGTTTCACATCAAGCAATGCAAACCGGTCTTTCATTTCCCCACATTGGGTTAAGACCTGTTTACATAGCGAATAATAGTCTTCAGTTGCCATATTTACAACATCCACCAAAACGATTAAGGTAGGTTCATCTTCAAATTCCAAAGAGTCTATCGCGTCTTGAAACTTTTTAAGTTCCGTTTTACCGGTCTCAGTTTCATTCAATGCTACAATATAACAACTTTCCCCGCCGTTATCAAAAAACATTTGCATACTGTAATACATAAGTCTTGCCGGCGCCGCAATTTCAACGGTAATCGAACTATTGGATGTAGCATCTACCGTAATTGTTTCGGTTCGAGTCCCGAATGATTGTTCGTATTCTTTTATGGTTCGAATCTTGGTTGGCTTGCCAAAAAGATCGCCGTTAACGCCTGCGATTTCGGTATAACCGATAAAAGCGGGAACCGCCGTGGATACCCCGGACACGGAATCTGGTACTACGGTCTTCTCTTCAATATATACCCCTGGTGTTTTAATCTTAGTATAATCACTCATCGTTCCAACCCCATTTTTATTATTTTTTTCGACCTTTAAAACTTCTAAAACCACCGATTATGCACTCTCTTCGAAACCCGCATCATCCATCCCATTCCACCGAATGGGAGAGCCGCGGTTTTCATTATAAGTTTTACCTATTATATTGATTACTCACGCCTCCTTTTTGGCCAATTCATTATCTATTGCAAAAGTCATAAAACTTTTTGAATTGTTTTCTCTACGAACACTTTACCATGAAAATAGATTTCGAAACTGCAAGGTTTTTGCAACCATATTCTACCATTTTAATTGATTGTAAAAAGAAACAAAAAAAGACGCTCAACGGTTCCCATTCTGGCGTCTTCGTTTCCCAGGAAACGAAAGGGGTGAGTTAAGCAGTTATGCTTTTTAACTCACCCCAAAAAATTTTTTATGAAACTCAATTACATCCGAGAGAGACAATTAACCGAAAGCTTTCGGCTGAAGCCGGGGGTTTGAATCCCGTAATTAAGACAATCGTTAATGAGAGAACCCATTAATTTAGTTTCTTCGTTTCCAATTGAACTTGTTCCATATATTCTTTCACATCCAAATAAGCCAAACGTTCTTTTATATCAGTAATCACGCTTATTTTGAAAACCAGATAATTTTTAACGTTTTCGTAAAGCTGTTCATAGTTTATACTATCATTAAAACCAGTTTTTTTATCGACATTTTTTAATTTGAATGAAGAATTTTTTTTATATACCCGCACATTCATCATCCTTTCGATATATTCTATCGGCATAACCTTTTTAAATATCCAGCTTTATATATCAAAAGACGCCCTGAACGATGGATTGGATGATTCGTTTAAACTTTTAAAATTTTTACAAAATATTATACCAATTTCTTTTGCGAAAACGCAAACATAATAAAACCGTGTCCACCATATCAATCGCGGAACACGGCTTTTAAAACGATGAAAATTTTCGACTATTTATTGGCCCGTTTTAAATACTGATTGGTCCGGGTATCTACCTGGATGACATCACCCACAACCACAAAAAACGGCACATTGACAACGACGCCGGTTTCCAAGGTGGCTGGTTTGGTACCACCAGTGGCGGTATCTCCTTTAAAGGTCGGATCGGTTTCCTTGACTTCCAACTCCACCGTATTGGGCAATTGGATTCCAATAACATCATTTTGGTATAATTGAATCTCAACGTTCATATTCTCTTTTAAATACTTGGGAGCATCGCCCATTTTGGACGTTGGAAGCGTTAATTGTTCAAAAGTCTCGGTATCCATGAAGGTATAATCATCATCGGATTTATATAAATATTGCATTTCCCGGAAATCAATGCGGGCGGGTTCCACTTTTTCATTGGAGTTAAAAGTCCGCTCTACCGAAAAGCCGGTTCTCACATTTTTCAGTTTGGATCTTACAAAAGCAGCTCCTTTACCCGGTTTCACATGCATGAATTCAACTACCGTATATAGTTGTCCATCAATCTCAACGGTCATACCGGTCCGAAAATCAGTTACTGAAATCATATTTTTTCCTCCCTTTAGGTTTGGAATCCATCTGTTATGACATGAGTCAATGGTCAAAAGTCGAAGGCCGGCTCCATTCACCGGATAACATATAATCGCTGCTTTCCGACATTAGACTGATTAATTACAAATATTCGATAACAGATTCGTTCATCCCAGATCCGCCAATATTTTACCAAAAAATCAGCGCTTTGTCGAGTAAAATCTATAAAGAACCAGTTCAAAGCATAAAAACGAAGAATTTTTGTTTTTCAACAAACACGACTTGATTGGTATCACTCCGCGCGTGTAAATTGGCTTTGGAAAAGCCGCATGAACCAATTTTTGAGTTAATTATATTTCGATTAAATTAAGCTTCGGGCTCCCGGTTAAATTCCGGCAACCTTCATTTTCCACGATTACCAAATCCTCGATGCGGACACCACCCCATTCCGGTAAATAAATCCCCGGTTCAACGGTTATGGCCGCGCCCGCGGGAATTTGACCGGTCTCTGTCTGCGCCAGACGAGGCCTTTCATGAATATCAAGCCCAACGCTATGCCCCAGGCCATGACCGAAATACTCACCGTAACCGTGCCGGCTGATAATTTCCCTGGCAATTCGGTCAACGGCATTTCCGATCAGGCCCGCTTTTAAGTTCGATAAAGCTTCCATTTGCGCCGTAAGCACAATATTATAGATATTCAGCTGCTCTTTTGTGGCTTTTCCCAGAACCACCGTCCGGGTCATATCCCCATGATAACCTTTATAAAGAGCACCTCCATCAATCACTATCAAGTCTCCGGGTAGAATCTCCTTTACGGAGGCGGTTCCATGAGGTAAAGCGGACCGCCGTCCGGAAGCGACAATTGTGGTGAAAGCGCTCCCCTCGGCCCCGTTCAACCGTAATTGATAATCGAATTCCAAAGCCAGGTCGGTTTCCTTGACCCCCGGTTTAAGAAGTTTCACGGTTTTATCCCAGGCATAATCGGTAATCCGGGCGGCTTCAGCCAAAATTTCAATCTCCACTTCATCCTTAACCCAACGTAGTTGCTCCACTAAATCATTGACCGGCTGAAGTTCTAGATTGGCCGGGGCCGCCTTTTTCATTAGTTGATATTCATGGAAAGTTACGGCGGCGGCTTCAAAGCCAACCTGTTTCCATTGAAAACCGGCAATGCCCTGGAATACACTTTGCCATATATTAGGCCCTTGTTTGTATAACTCGAACCCTGTTACTTCTTGACTAACCTGCTGCCAATAACGAAAATCGGTGATGAGTACCGCCTGAGTGGCGGATATTAATAAAATCCCCGCTGACCCGGTAAAACCGCTTAAATACTGACGGTTCCGCGAGTTGGTAATGATCATTCCATCCAAATTTAGATTATTCAATTGTTCCCGAAATTTTTGGAGCCGGCTCACATAAATTACCTCTTATTATTCAGTCTATGGTCCAAAATTCAATTCAACTATTGTTCCTGACAAAACCTTAATTTCCGGCTTTTGACTCATTCTCGATAATCTCTTTCAGCGCCGTCAATCCCAAGACATAACTGTTAAAACCAAATCCGCTAATTTGGCCGACAGCCACCGGAGCAGTTACCGATATATGCCGGAATTCTTCCCGTTTATAAATGTTGCTTAAATGAACCTCGACCACCGGTAGTCCGCTACCGGCCAAGGCGTCGCGCAGGGCATAACTATAATGAGTATATGCGCCCGGATTAATTAAAATCCCGCCAGCCCATTCGGACTCGGCTTGGATGCAATCGATCAACTGGCCTTCGGAATTATTTTGGTATATTTTTAAATCGATATGTAAATCAACCGCTTTTTTTTTCAATAAGTTATTTAAATCGTCTAGGGTTTGTACGCCATATACACCAGGTTCTCTTTTGCCGAGCCGGTTTAAGTTTGGCCCATGAATAACTAATATCTGCGCCATCATTTGGCCCCCATTTCCCGTAAAACTTGTTCAACCACTTGGGAGGGAACATTGTCATAAACCTCAACCTCCCCGAAATTCCGGGGCAACACCCACCGAATTTGACCAAAAACGGCTTTTTTATCCAAGTAAATGGTATCGTAAATATCTTTAACCGGCAAATCGGGAATTCGGGTTGGTAGGTTCAATTCTTGACAGAATTGCAACAGAAGGTCATATAAATCCGGCTGTTTCAGCACTCCCATTTGAAGCGCGATCTTAATAGCTCCCAGCATCCCTAGAGCTACTGCTTCACCGTGTTTGAAAATGGCATAATCAGTAATACTCTCCAGCGCGTGTCCGATAGTGTGCCCAAAATTCAAAATTGCCCTTAAACCTGACTCTTTTTCATCCTGCTCCACAACTTGGGCTTTAATCTGACAGGAACCGGTAGCCACCCAGGACATGGTTCCCGGATCCACGTTACGGATCAAGGCCAATTCAGCTATGATCAACCGGAAATAATTTTCATCCAGAATAATCCCGTATTTGATAACCTCGGCCATCCCGCAACTAAGTTCCCGTTCCGGTAAAGTTTTCAGGGTGTCAATATCAGCGATCACTAAAACCGGCTGATAAAAAGAACCGATTAAATTTTTACCGCGCGGATGATTGACGGCCACTTTACCACCAACACTGGAATCGACTTGCGCCAGCAAAGTGGTGGGAATTTGGATGAATCTTATTCCGCGCATGTAAGTGGCGGCCACGAAACCGGTGAGATCGCCGATCACACCACCCCCGAGGGCCACTAAAAGTGATTTCCGGTCGTATTTGTCTTCCACCAGCCGGTCATAAATCCGGCTCGCCTGTTCCAGTGATTTATATTCCTCGCCGTCCGGTATCTCCACCACTTGCGTATCATATCCCGCTCCGGTTAATGATTGCATCAAGGGCTCAAGATACAAGCCAGCCACGGTAGGGTTGGTTACAATTAAAACTTTACCGGTGATGCCGCGCTCTTTGAAAATGGCCCCGGCATTTCTCAATAAATCCCGGCCAATCAAGATTGAGTAACTACGTTCCGCTAGATTGACTCTAACTTCTTCCATGAATATTACCTCGTTAAATTCTATACCCTATCCCATTTGGGATCGATATTTGCTAACGCGCGATAACCTTTGGCCATATATAAGGCATCCAAAATGGCGATTCGAACCATGGCTTCGCAGACTGGATAAATCCTGGGGCAAAGCGATGGATCTCTACGAGTGATGGGCTCCAGTACCACATTCTCCATTTTTTTCATATCAACGGTGGCTTGGGGAACCGATACCGTTGGTGTGGATTTTATGGCAACCCGGATGCGGATCTCCTCACCATTGGATATTCCACCTAAAAAGCCGCCAGAATTGTTGGTTTTAAACCGGACCCGGCCGGAATTTGAATCGTAATAGGGCTCGTCATTGGATTCGGAACCTTTTAACCGGGAGTGTTCAAATCCTGATCCGAACTCAAGACCTTTAATCGCTCCGATAGACATAATTCCGTGGGCAATGGTTGCGCTGAGTTTATCGAAAACGGGTTCACCCAAGCCCGATGGAACTCCGGTGGCGATGATCTCCACCACTCCACCACAAGTATCCCCTTCTTCTTTTACTTTTAAGATATCGGCAATCATTTCCTTGGCCGCTTCCAGATCGGGACAATTTAACTCATTTTTACGGTAATTGGCTTTGGCCATCTCATAAGTGATGGGTTGTTTAACTTTAATGCCATGGGATTCGGTGACAAAGCCGATAACATCAATGCCTATAGTATCTAAAACAGCTTTTGCAACGGCGCCACCGGCGACACGGCTGGCGGTTTCCCTTCCCGAAGCGCGTCCCGCTCCCACCCAGTCGGCATAATCGCCGTATTTCTTAAAGAAGGTATACTCGGCATGACCGGGCCGGATTACATCCTGGTAACTCCGGTATTGATCAATATGAATATCCTCGATATCCCCATTGGGAATCACGAGGCCCACCGGAGCCCCGGTGGATAAATCATCTTCCATCACACCCGAAAAGATATAGACTTTGTCAATCTCTTTCCGGGGCGAGTCCAACTCCGATTGGCCCGGTTTGCGTTTGTCAAGTTCCTTTTGGACCAATTCCGGGGTTATTTTAATTCCGGGAGGAACACCATCTATGATAGTCATTAAGCCACCATATAACTCCCTAGGAATATTTAAATTTTTACGAAATCCTCCTGAGTAAGACTCACCACAAGTTGTTACCCTGAAAAATCTACCGAACGTATTTCCCATCATCTTCAATCAGCCTCCCTTTAATCGAACTGTAAATAAATTTCACAGCATTATTAATATTAATTTTCAAACCGGATATTACCGCCACAGGCTTGAATCAGTTTTCCAAACTCGGGAAAGGTTACATTAGCCGCTTCAGCGGTATCAATCACGGTATCTCCTTCAATATTCAACCCGGCGATGGCCAAAGCCATTACAATACGATGATCATCACGGCCGGAAACCCTGGCTCCTTTTAATTTTGAAGTTTTAATTACCAGGCCGTCGGGTAGTTCGGTAATGGCCGCGCCCATCTTGCTTAACTCCTCACAAATTACCTTGATCCGGTCCGTTTCTTTGAAACGAGCCTGGGGTACATTCACCAAACGGGTTTCGCCTTCCGCAAAACAACCCGCTACCGCCATAGCCGGTAAAGCATCGGGAATCGCGTTCATATCAATTTCCCGGCCCACCAGTTTTTCTCCTTTAATGGTGATATAATCAGTCCCGGCGGTTACTTTTGCGCCCATACTTTCCAAAACCCCAAGCACCGCTTTATCTCCTTGCGGGTCGGTTATATCCAGATTTTCGAGCCGGAACTCCCCGCCGGAAATTGCCGCCAGGACCATAAAGAAAGTTGCGGACGAAAAATCGCCGGGTATGGTCATTTGAAACGGCCGGTAACTTTGGCCGCCTTTAATGAAAAACGATTGAAAATCGTGATTTTCATATTGAATTCCCTGCTTATCAAGCCACCATAAGGTCATTTCCACGTAAGGCGCTTCATTTAGCCGGGTGACCCGTATCAAAGTATCCTGTTCCAACAATGGCCCATTAATCAAGAACGACGAAAGAAATTGGGATGTAACGGCATCCAGATCGGTTTGGCCGCCCTTGGCTTGACCTTTAACTACCACCGGCGCCATCCCATTGTTCCGGGTTGAAAACACTTGGGCGCCGATATTGTTTAAAGCCGTAATTAACGGCCCTAACGGCCGGCGGCGGATCTGATAATCCCCGGTAAACACCGTGCAGCCTTCATTTAAGGCCGCGGTCGCTACCGCAAAACGCAGGGTGGTTCCCGAATTTCCGACATTGACAATATCCTCGGGAGTTTGGGGATTACCGTTAAAACCGGTGATGGTAAATTGTCGTGGTGAGGTTTCAATAGTCGCGCCTAGAGCCCGACAGACTTCCACGGCGGAAAGCGCGTCTTGGGAAATAAGAGGATCGATAATTTGGGATGTACCACCCGCCAAGCTCGCCATGAATACCGCCCGGATGGTATGTGATTTGGAGCCGGGTATTCTTATCCTACCCGAAGTTTTTGACTGGCTGACTGTCAGTAACATTTTTTAAGTACCCTTTCTACCGTTCTACCGTTTTACCGGAAATTCAACATAAACTGAAATGAAAAGAGATAATTCTAATTGAAGTTACACGTTAATATGTATCTAATTAATATAAAATAATAATATAGATAGACATATAAGTCAAATAGTTTTTTAGTATCCGTAAATTGGAATTTTAGAATTCTAGGCTTTCCATGAAACACTGCTCTATGGTGAATTTATTCGTTCAAACCATTTTTTACAAAGGATTTTCCACAGAAATGCCGAATAAAAAAGAACATTAAAAATGATTTATACCTTTATATAATGGAGGTAACTCATGCCGCATATTTTTCGCCAAAATGATATCCGGGGCGTTGTCGGTGTCGATTTAACCGATAGCGTGGTCCGGGAATTGGGCCGGGGCTTGGCCGCCTATTTCTTAAAACATCAAGTGGATACCATCAGTTTAGGCTATGATT
The DNA here is from genome assembly GCA_023436305.1 of Bacillota bacterium. Taxonomy (GTDB): domain Bacteria; phylum Bacillota; class UBA4882; order UBA8346; family UBA8346; genus JAEZJQ01. The sequence goes on along the minus strand of JAEZJQ010000012.1, from coordinate 19,079 downwards.
CCCGGTTGAGTTCATTGCCTTTCCGTGACCTGCTGGCCGCCGGTTTGCTTGAATCCGGAATCAATGTATATGACATTGGTCTTTGCCCTTCTCCACTGGTCTATTTTTCTCTCTTTCAACTACCTGTCGGAGGTGGGGTTATGATTACCGGAAGTCATAATCCACCGAATGAAAATGGTTTCAAGATTTGCCTCGGAAAAACTACGATTTTTGGCGATGAAATTCAACAGATTCAGCGGATCATTGAAAATAAAGAATTTCACCATGGTTCGGGAAAACTTATCCAGTATTCCTTAATACCGGAATACCTGGATCATTTAAAAAGAATCGCCCGCCCCGGTCCACGGCGCCTCAAAGTGGTGGTTGATGCCGGAAACGGAACCGGGAATCTAACCGCAGTCCAAGCTTATCGTGATATGGGATGTGAGGTCATCGGCTTGTATTCCGAACCGGACGGCAATTTTCCACATCATCATCCGGATCCAACCGTTCCCGCCAATTTAGTTGATCTGATTCAGCAGATGAAAGACAACGAGGCGGATCTGGGAATTTCTCTGGACGGTGACGCCGATCGGATTGGCGTAGTGGATACCAAAGGACGTATCATCTGGGGTGATCAGTTGATGATCATTTTTGCCGGTGATATTATCCCCAGTCATCCCAAGGCCAAAATCATCGGCGAAGTGAAATGTTCCCAAATAATGTTTGACCAGATTCAGAAGATGGGCGGAACTCCGATTATGTGGAAAGTAGGCCACTCGCTGATCAAAGCCAAAATGAAGGAAGAAGGCGCCTTGCTTGCCGGTGAAATGAGCGGCCACCTCTTTTTCAGCGACCGTTATTTCGGATATGACGATGCGGTTTATGCCGGAGCCCGATTGATTGAGATTCTATCCCGATCTGAAAAGACATTGACCCAGATGGTCGACGATCTTCCCAAAACTTACGCTACACCCGAACTGCGTTTCGACTGCCCGGAAGAGAAGAAATTTAAAGTGGTTGAAGAATTAAAGGGGATTTTCCGCGCCAAATATCAAGTCATCGATATTGATGGCGCCCGGATTATCTTTAAGAACGGCTGGGGCCTCGTCCGAGCCTCCAATACCCAACCCATACTGGTATTGCGTTTTGAAGCCGATTCGCCGGAAGCCTTGACGCAAATTGAAGCCGAGGTCCGGGAACAGTTGGAGAAGCTGGTTTAATTTAAAAAAGATGCGAGTTATTGGTCACGAGTCCTGGGTTCCAAGTCAAGAGTCAAAATCCCGTCCCGAGTCACGAGTCCTAATAAAAATCATTGGTAACTATATGGAGCATAAGTTAAACTAAAAACTGTCAAGATAATCAAAAATATAATTTCAATGTTTTTAATTCGCGATTCGTGACTCGTGACTCCTGACCAAAGGAATGATACATCACGCTCTACAACAGATCCTTCCGGTCTTCCTCCCTCAATTTTGCCAGCATCAATTTAACATCCTGTGCCCGATCCTTCGGGCAAACGAATAGCACATCATCCATTTCCACGATGATAAGATCGGAGACTCCCAGGGTAGTTACCATTTTCTGCGGGCTGTAAATCACGCAATTTTTGGTATCTACTCCCAGATAATGGCCTTGGACAACATTTCCGGCTTCATCAAGGGGTAAAACCCGTTCCAGAGCGCTCCAGCTACCCAAATCATCCCAATCATAATCACCAGGAATGACCACCAAATCTTCCGTTTTTTCCAAAATTCCATAATCCACCGAAGTAGCCGGTAGCGTAGCGTAAATGTCAAACAACTTTGGTGTTTCTTGCGGGGTCCCGATATATTGTTGAAATTCCGCCAAACCGTCCGCCAATTGGGGAAGATTCTTGCGAATCTCATGCTGCAAACAGGAGCGTCTCCAGAGAAAGATGCCCCCGTTCCATAAAAATTCTTTTTGTTCCAGATATTTTTGGGCGGTATCCAAATCCGGTTTTTCTTTGAATGATGCCACCCCATAATAAGCAATCCCTTGGGACTTCCCTAATTCTTTTCCGACTTGAACATATCCATATCCGGTCTCGGGCCGGGTGGGCCGCATCCCAAAAATGACCCCCCGGTCCGCGGTTTCCGCGTAGGTTATCCCAGCCTGTAAAGTCCGGCGAAATTCGGCCGGATTGTTTATAGCCGCGTCGCTTGGTAAGAATGCAATCACCGGATCTTCCCCCGGAAAATGCACGGCAATATATACAACCGCCAATCCAACGCAGGGAGCAGTATTACGGCTTTCGGGCTCAACCAGAATATTGCGGGCCGGGATCAGCGGTAATTGATTCCTAACTTCATCCGCATAACTCCGGCTGGTTACCACATAAATTCGCTCATATTCAGTCAACTCGCGAATCCGTTCCACTGTTTCCTGCAGTAATGATTGAGTTCCGGCCAAATTCAGCAATTGTTTCGGAAATTTATACCGACTGCGCGGCCAAAACCGTTCACCGCGCCCTCCCGCCATAATCACCATAATGGGTTTGGTCATAGTAAGTCCACACCACCTTTATTGATCGACTGGATTCGGATATGGTTCACCAGATTTAATGCCATTTCGACATATTCGATGGCCGCCCGGGTATCAAAAGCAAAATCCATGGCGTGGGCTGCCGCATTTCTTAAATTTCGAAGCTTGTCAAAGATCTCTTTTTGGCTACAATTTATGATCCCCAGTTTTTCCAAGGTGATTCCAAATTGCAGCGGTGTTTTTAAAATCGTGGTGGTAAGCTTGGGATCTTTGTGTTTCATCACTTGAAACGCTACCGATTCTAATGTCATCCACGCTTCAAGGAGCGCGGCTCTGGGTGATACCTGGGCAATATCCAGCAGTTTTTTATAATCATCCTGGGTGGCATCATCAAATTTTGATAATGCGCTATCCAGAGATTCCTTGGCTTCTTTGGCCAATTTATGGACTTGCTTGGCAAAGTCCAACTCCCAATCTCCGTACTTGAGTTTCTCAATTGCCGGGAAAAAATTCAGGATCGGCTTACGCAAGACCACCAGGATTCCAATAATGGTTAACGGCCAAATAACGGCCTTGATAATTTCGGCGATGAAGGTTAAGGTATCCATGAAATCAATCCTTTAATTAATATTTTAAGGCTATCTTAAATATCCCCTTTTTATCATCATTTTGTTCATAAATTTGAATACCCCTTCATCAACTTCGTTAATGGATACGACTTCTCTTGCAGCGGCAAGTCCACCGGCTGCCCGCTAAGACTTGAATGGTACATTCCCAGAATCAACTCTATGCCTTTCCGGCCTTCCTCGCCGGGGATATCAAACGGAGAACCGGTCTCAATCGCATTTAAAAACCGCTGATATAATATCCGGTGCCCGAAACCGTAAATATTAGGGGGAGATTCTCCCACATTCCTAATTACCTCGGCTTCATCATCTTTGGCATCCGCAAACCGCCAAACTTCAATCCTGTTGATGGATGCTCCACCTAAAATGACGGTACCGGTTTCACCAAAAATATTCAGGGTTTCTTCCAAATTTTTTGGATAAATTGACGAAGAAGCCTCGAGCATCCCATAAGCGCCATTGTTGAAATTTATTATTCCTAACCCCAAATCCTCAACCTCAATCCGGTGTTGCCGGGTGGCAATCCTCCCGAATACGCTTTCCGGTTGGCCCATCATCCATATCAGCAAATCAATATTGTGAATTGACTGGTTCATCAAAACCCCGCCGTCCTGCGCCCAAGTTCCATGCCAGTCATCCTGTTCGAAATAAGCCTGATTCCGGTACCAGCGGATGGAAGCCACACCATGAGTAAGTTTCCCAAACCGGCCTTCTTCCAGTGCCCGGTGCAGTTTTTGGACCACCAGGTTATACCGGTTCTGATGGCATATTCCCAGATACACTCCATTTTTCCGACACGCTTCAATCAGCCGGTCGGCATCATATAGCGACAAAGCCATGGGTTTCTCCACAATCACATGTTTCCCGGCCTCCGCCGCCTCAATCCCCATACCGGCGTGCATCCCGCTGGGAGTGGCGATGGCAATGATATCAATATCTTTCCGGTCTAAAACCTTACGATAATCCGTATATGTTTCTCCACCATATTCCCCGTGAAACTTTTGCGCTTTTTCGGGAACAATATCGCATACCGCTTTAAGTTCGGCATTCTCAAGTTCCACAATATTCCGGGCATGGTTCGGTGCAATCCGCCCGCAGCCAATCAGACCAATTCCCAATTTGCTCATAACGTTTACTCCTCGGACAAATATCGATTAATCCTGTCAAAAAATAATTATTAATACTGTAATTCAGTTAACCCGAATGTCAATTCTGATAAAGTTCCAGTACATACTCCGCAATGGCCAATGAAGCGGTGAGTCCCGGCGAATCGGCGATAACCGTAATCATATTGGGGAATTTACAGTCCCGCTCGATGACAAAATCGGGATGTCCTTTGACTACCGCCATAATCCCGGTATAATCCTTTTCAATATCATCCAATGTCAGATTGGGAAAGAACCCGGTAACCCTATTTAAAAATTCGGCTTCACCTTTTAAATTTCCTGTATAATCATCCTTGGCCACATCCACCGTCTTCGCCGGACCAATGATAACGGTATCGCCAATGATGTAATTCTGACTCGCCAAATCCAGATCAAAGGTGGGCGAAAGATGCACCCCCACCGTCCGGGTAATGATATTGTCCCGTAACAATCTTTGATACTCAAGAAACGATACTTCCGCTTTACAGCCGCTGCCATTATAATAACCATAGGGAGCCGGATAAACATTCATCCGGTTCATCCATAAGCCGTCTTTTTTGCGTTTATTAAACTTGGCGATTTCACCCCGGGTGGGGACGATTTCGTAGGGGAAATCCGGATTCACCATTTTGGCAAGCTCATCGGCATAAAGCCCACCACAGTTGATAATCCACCGGGCTTCAAACACCTCATGATACTCCCGTTCGCTTTGCGAACAACGAGTCTCCATGACAAAGCGACCGTTTTGGGGAATGATACCCACAACTTCATGGCCTTCCAGCAAATATACCTCATTGGCTTTCGATAACTGATATAGCTTCTTTATCAAACAGGTTGTCTCCACAATGCCGGATGAGGGGAAATAAAGCGCGGCCAAGGCATTCATGTTCGGTTCAAATTGGGTTGCTTTCCATCCGGGGATGCGTTGCGCATCCGGTATGTTATTGGCGCCGGCGGTTTGATATAAGTCGTCCAAATATTCTTCCTCAAGGGAATTGATCGCGGCTACCAGTTTTCCGGTTCGTTCAAAAGGAACCTGGTGCTCCATGCAAAAATCAGCCAGCTTCTGATTACCGGCCACACAAAGACGTGCTTTTAAAGGTTCACTGGCCGGCGGATAATAGATCCCGGCGTGAACTACCCCGCTATTGCGCGATGATTGATTTTCACCCGGGATTTTATGCTTTTCAAGTAAGCAGATATCCCGATTGATATTTTGGGATTGAAAATAGCTGGAAAAAGTATAAGCAGTGGCAAGTCCGATGACTCCACCGCCAATAATGGCAATATCAATCTCGGTAGCCACACAATTCCTCCTTTAGTTATAAGACAAAGTAATCGTCAAAAGCTAAAAGTTACTATATCTCTTCAGGAATCTCGCCAAAGCATCCTGATAAACCGGCATCTCAATTCCCAATGATTGAAGGCCGTCCTTGGCCAAAACGCTGTAATGGGGCCGGGGGGCGGGACGGTTTAATTCCACGCTGGAAATAGGTTCGACCCGGGTTTCTTTGATTCCGGCGGCTTCCAGGATCTCCTGGACAAACTCAAACCAGGTACACTGGCCTTCATTGGTAATATGATATATCCCAAAGGCATTGGTTTGGATAAGCTGGGCAATGGCTGCGGCCAGATCGGTGGCGTAGGTAGGACAGCCTGTCTGATCATTGACAAATTTTAAAAGCTTTTGTTCCTGGGCCAATTTTAAAACGGTCTTGACGATATTGTGTCCCACATCGCCAAACAGCCAGGCGGTTCTGGCAATATAAAACCGCTGTAGGTGAGTTTTGACGATTTCTTCGCCTTGCCACTTCGTCTTCCCATAAACACTGGGCGGATTGCAAGGATCATATTCCCGGTAAGGCCGTGTACCCATGCCGTCAAACACATAATCGGTCGAAACATATACCAAAGTAGCATCCACCGCTTGGCAGGCATTCACCACATGTTTCGTTGCCATTACATTGGCCCAATACGCTTCCTCGGGTTTTGATTCACAATCATCCACCTGGGTTTTCGCGGCACAATGGATGACGATTTCCGGATTGACTTGTAAAAAGCGGCTCATAGTAGCCGGAAACGATGTGAGATCATGTTCCGGTAAATCAATTAAATGCAGCTCATCATTTTTCAATGTTTCTTGCAACGCGTTTCCAAGTTGTCCCTTGGATCCGGTAATTAATATTTTCATGGATGATCCTTCCTCAAAAGAAATATGAGTATATGCGCTTTACGACTATCTGCTGCCGTACATCTTTTGATAATATGACTGGTAATCCCCCGACTTAATATGTTCCCACCAAGTACGGTGTTCCAGATACCATTTGATGGTACTCCGAATCCCCTCGTCAAACGAAATTTGGGGGACCCAACCCAAAGAACTGCTGATCTTAGCGGCATCAATGGCGTAACGGCGATCATGCCCGGGCCGATCCTTGACGTATTTAATTAAACTCTCCGGTTTGCCAAGTTCATCGAGAATTAATTTGACAATTTCAATATTGGTATGTTCATTATTCCCACCGATATTATACACTTCACCCGGTGTGCCATGATGAAACACCTGATCGATCCCCCGGCAATGATCCCGGACATGTAGCCAATCACGGATATTCAGGCCGTCACCATAAACCGGCAGTTCTTTATCCTCCAAAGCATTGGATATCATCAAGGGAATCAATTTCTCCGGGAATTGATACGGGCCGTAATTATTAGAACAGCGGGTGATCAATACCGGTTGTCCAAAGGTATGATATGCAGCCCGAACCAGCAGGTCCGCCGCCGCCTTACAGGCAGAATACGGACTGTTAGGGGCGATGGGCGTTTCCTCGGTAAAATAACCGGTAGGGCCCAAACTCCCATAGACTTCATCGGTGGAAACCTGCAAAAAGCGCGGTACCTTATATTTCCTGGCCAAATCCAACAGCACCTGAGTCCCCATAACATTGGTCGCTACAAATACATCCGGTTCGTCAATACTGCGATCCACGTGGGATTCAGCCGCCAAATTGATTACCCCACCCAATCCTTCTGCAAATAAAGGCTCCACGACACTCCGATCCCCAATGTCGCCCTTGATAAACCGGTAGTTGGGACTACCCTCCAGGCCGTCTAAATTCTCCAAATTTCCGGCATAGGTCAATTTATCCAGATTGATTAATATATAGTCCGGATGTGTTTCCTGAAAATAGTATAATAAATTACTCCCGATAAACCCCGCGCCTCCGGTGATAAGAAGTTTCATGAATACCCTCCGTAATAGTTATTGGTTATTGGTTATTGGTTATTAGTGATTAGTTATTAGTGATTAGTTATTTGCGATTAGTTATTTGCGATTAGTTATTAGTGATTAGTTATTTGCGATTGCTTTATTGTTAATATTATCTTGGGCTTTTTTAAGGTGATTGGCTAATCCGTTAAGTAATTTATATATATTAACGGTTAATTCGTAAATGTTATCAAATTCTTCACGAGTAATATAGTCTAAATCGAGAGCTATATATAAATGATTTTGAGTTTCGGCAAGCGAACCCCGGGCTATAATAATAAATTGTCTATTATCGCGATAGGTATATCTTCCAAAACCTTCGGCAATATTCGCCATCACCGAACGGGAAGAGCGGGTGATTTGATCGATTAATATCAAGTCATTGTTTATACCTTGCTTTTTAATAATCAACGAAATCACCTTGACAAGTTTTCTGGCCTCCTGCCATGCCAATAAATCTTCAAATTTTTCAATCATAACAACCTCTTTTAGTTTTTGGGTCATTTAATACTGGTACAATCGTTACTGGTTATTAGTTACTGGTTATTAGTTACTAGCTAAAAATTTTGGTATATTAACTTCTACTTAAATTCTTTTTTATTTACGAATAACTAATAACAAATAAACTAATAACGCCTTTCAATAAACTAATAACTAGTAACGCCCTTATTCTCCTACCGGTTCTTCGTCGTCCAATCGAATCCAATGCCCGGATCGTCCCAGGGAATACGATACTCATCGGGCTGTCCCGCCTGGTATGATTCAGTAGTAACATAGGTAATGATGGCGGGGAAATTTCCCAATACCCGGTAGCCATGGGCCACTCCGATAGGGATGCATAACAAAATCGGATTATGTTCACCCATGCAAAAAGTATTGGTTTCTCCTTTTGTGGGCGAACCCTCCCTTAAATCATAAAGGACCACCTGAGCGTTTCCCACCGGAAAAAACCAGAGATCATCCTGGAGCTTATGGTAATGAAACGCTTTAATCACTCCGGGATAACTCAGCGACATTGAAAACTGCCCGAATTTGTTTAATAACTGATCATCGTCCCGCAAAACCTCCATGAAAAAACCCCGGTCATCCGCATGTTTGACTAACTTTTTAACCTTTACCCCTTCAATCATTAACGATTCTCCTTTAATATCACATTTTATCAATTATATTGGGCCGCGATTGTTCTCCATTCTTTCCCAATATCATAGTCCCGGACATATTCATTGGCCCGAAAAATGGAATCGAAGGTCCCGGCGTCCGTCCACCAACCTTCAATAATATTATACGTCAATTGGCCATCCATAATATAAGCATTATTGACATCGGTAATCTCCAATTCGCCCCTCCCCGAAGGTTTCAAGTCGCGGATGATCGTAAAAACCGCCGCATCGTACATGTAAATTCCGGTGACGCAAAACTTTGATTTGGGGTTTTTAGGTTTCTCCTCTATCCCAACGATATGGTCCCCTTTCAACTCAGCCACCCCATATCGCTCCGGATCCGGAACCTCTTTGATAAGCACTTTGGCGCCGGTGGGTTGCCGCTGAAAATAGTCCACAAACTTGCCAATATTCCCGGAAAAAATATTATCCCCCAGAATTACCACACAACGGTCATTCCCGACAAAATTTTGGGCCAAACTCAAAGCTTGAGCGATTCCACCAGGCTGATCCTGGATTTTATAGGTGAATTCCAAGCCGAATTCATAACCGCTCCCTAAAAGATTGACTACACTCCCCATATGTTCTTTGCCGGTAACAATCATAATATCCTTAATACCACACTCTTGAAGCTTATGAATGGGATAAAAAATCATCGGGTATTTTCCGATGGACAGTAAATGTTTATTCGTGACTTTCGTTAACGGGTACAACCTGGAACCGGTTCCCCCGGCGAGAATAATCCCTTTCATGCAGATTCCCTCCTTTCTCTTTTTAGTTCATACCCAAGACCGTTAAAATTGATTGAAAATTACCGGTACATCACATTGCGCTTTACGGTAATCTTCTGGAATTCCAATATCGATAAAATAACCTTCCGTCATATAGGCATGGAAATTGAGTTGATGAACATATCTTTCCAAGAAATCCTTTTCAAATGAAAATCTCTCTCCCAAGTCCAGCCCGGCAAACAAGTCCGGATTGGCCATATAAACTCCACCATTGATATTCCCGGATTCCATATCATTTTTTTCTTCAAAACCAACCACCCGGGATTTTTGGGTTAACACATTGCCATACCGATTAAAATTCAACATCGGTTTTAAAGCAATCGTGAGATCCGATTTCAGCGATAAATGAAATTCGGCCAATCGCGAATAATCTATATGAAAAAAAGTATCTCCATTCAAAATCAATACTTGAGGCCCGGTTACCTTATGAAAGGCCCGCCGGATTCCACCCCCGGTACCCAAGAGTTCTTCCTCAACCGAGTAATCGATATCCAGATGGCCGAATCGAGCGCCGAAAAATTCCTGAATCCCCTGATATTTATAACCCACCGCCAGGATAACCCGTTTTACATCATATTTGTCAAGACTGGAAAGCAGATACCACAGAAACGGTTTATCGCCGATGGGCGCCATCGGTTTCGGCAGATCACCGATCACGCTTCGCAATCGGGTACCCAATCCACCCGCCAAAATAATCGCTTCCACTAGAGATCGCCCTTAAAAATAGCCTTTTCAACGATGGAACAGATAATGTGGCCGATTAAAATATGGGACTCTTGAATCCGGGGCGTTTCCGAAGATGGAACTTTAAAACAATAATCGGCCAGTTGTTCCATTTTATTATTACCCTCTCCGGTCATTCCGACCGTAATAATTCCTTTTGTTTTACATTCATAGAATGCCTGAACGATGTTGGCCGAATTGCCAGAAGTCGATATCCCGATAAATAAATCTCCGTTCACTCCAATGGCCTGAATCTGCCTGGCAAAAATCATTTCAAAACTGGAATCATTGCCGATGGCGGTCAGCACCGAAGTATCCGTGGTTAAAGCAACTGCCGCCAATCCAGGCCTGTCGAAATACAACCGGTTCACCAATTCTCCCGCCAAATGCTGGGCATCGGCGGCGCTGCCGCCGTTCCCGGCGAGTAATACCTTGTGGCCGTTTTGGTATACCCCGGTGATTTTCAAAGCCACTTGCCTTACCAATTCAAGCAGATCATCATTTGCCATGATTGCCTGTTTGATAGTATAAGATGTATGGATCTGGTCTTTGATAAAATCGATCATTCAATGAACACCCCATCGCTAATTTATTCGCCACCCAAAGATTCCATTCTTGGTAATAATGGGTATTGAATACGTAGGGGCATTCTTTAATTCTCCCATATATTCGCTGTATTAAAAGCGGTGTGAAAAACCCTAATTTTTAGCGGAACACACCACTTTTTCAAAGAGTTGTGATATACATTTATGTTTAAAATAGGGTTTATCACAACTCTATTAATACATGATCTTATGTTCGGCTACACGTCTTAAATGCTGTCCATAGGGAGATTTGCCATAACGCGTTGCCGCGTCCAACAATTGGTCAAGATTAATCCAGCCCTGGCTATAAGCGATCTCCTCGAGGGCGGCGATTTTTATCCCTTGCCGTTTTTCTATGGTTTTAATAAACTCAGCCGCATCCAGTAAGCTTTCCACGGTTCCGGTATCCAGCCAGGCAAATCCACGGCCCAATCGTTTGACATCGAGTCTGCCTTCTTCCAGGTAAATCCGGTTCAGATCGGTAATCTCCAATTCACCTCGGGCGCTGGGCTTCAATGATTTGGCATATTCGACCACCCGGTTGTCGTAGAAGTAAAGTCCGGTAATGGCATAATTCGATTTCGGCTGCTTCGGTTTTTCCGCAACCGATAAAACCTTGCCATCCTCGTTAAACTCCACCACGCCAAAACGTTCCGGATCTTCCACATAGTAACCGAAGACCGTCGCCCGGCCTTGATTATTAACCGCTTCGGACAGTAACTGTTTCAAACCGTTACCGTAGAAGATGTTATCACCGAGTATCATGGAGCAAGGGTCAGAGCCGATAAACTCTTCACCGATAATAAACGCCTGGGCTAGGCCGGCGGGTGAGGGTTGGACCTTATAGCAAAGATCTATCCCGAACTGACTACCGTCTCCAAGTAATTTTTCGAAGTTTGGAGTATCATCCGGTGTTGATATGATCAAAATATCCTTAATCCCTGCGAGCATCAAGACGGATAAGGGGTAGTAAATCATCGGTTTATCATAAACCGGCAGGAGTTGTTTACTGGTGACCATGGTTAATGGGTAAAGCCGGGTACCGGCACCTCCGGCGAGGATGATACCTTTCATCGATAGACCTCCGTTTAATTAAAACCTGATTGAAACAATAGTTCAAAACTCTTATCCATTATGTTTCTTTTTGAAGTAGTCAATCGTCCGGATTAACCCCTCTTCTAACGAAAAATTCGATTTAAAACCAAGCATGGTTATTTTTTCAATTGAAGCATATGAATGTTTTATTTCCCCAGGTCTTTCTGGAATATACCGGACCGCCGGATTTAAATTTAAAATTTGAAATATTTTCTTTACCAGGCTGTTAATATCAATAGTCCGGCCACTTCCAATATTATATACTCCGGTTCCTTGTTCCATTAATAAACTTAATGCTTTGACCACATTTTTCACATAAACTAAGTCGCGGGTTTGAGTCCCATCCCCATAAATAGAAACTACATCATTTTGTAAAGCTTTAGAAACAAAAATCGGAATAGCGGCGGAATAAGGGGAATCTTCCGCTTGTCGTTCTCCGAAAACATTAAAAAATCTAGCGCAGGCCGTGGGTAATCCATAAAAATCGTTAAATAAACTGCAATAATATTCACCATCGATTTTGGTGATTGCATAGGGGGACTTTGGCGCTAGTCGCATGTTTTCTACCTTCGGCAGTTCATCGGAATCGCCATAAACAGCAGCTGATGATGCCAAAATAAGTTTTTTGACCCGGCCAGCCTTGGCGGCTTTTAACACATTGATTGTCCCTATTAGATTTACCTCAAGATATTCATCCATATTAGCCATGGATTGGGTAACACTGGTTAATGCAGCCAGATGAAAAACCATATCGCAATCCTGAACAGTCGCGGTTAGATGTTCCAAATTGCGAATGTCCCCTTGAATAAACGTATGGGGGACTTTGGAAAGGTTATCCAACCGTCCTGTAAGCAAGTTATCATAGATTGTTATTTTGTTGCCCTGACGCGCCAATTCCTCGGCCAGATGGCTACCGATGAATCCGGCACCACCGGTGATTAAGATATTAGACATGGTTCTCCTTTTCAAGTAGACATTAATTTTCAAATTATACATAGTTGAATAGTATGGTTACTTTTTGGTAATACATTGGTTATTTCCGAGTTAGATATTTTCCCGCTGGGAATGGTTATTTATATTAATAACTCAACTTTCCCGCCGAAAAAAGTGGCACTGAACATTGATAAATGAATACAAATCTACAATAAAAAATATAAAAGCCCTGAATTTCCTGGTATAATAGAATCACCACAACCCCATAACACCAAGGAAAAAAGGACTTTTATGAATACTATTATACCAGATAGAACTAACGCTGAACATATTATCACTTCCAAAATCGATTCTTTTTTAAGCGATTTCTCAATACATTAAGTTTTCTACCGCGCTCATGCTTCTTACGGACATTTCAAGGGAAATATTGGCCGATAACCCAGTGATCAGCGAAGAAGTGGCGCATCAAATCATGGATGCCTTATTAATGCCTTACCTGCTTTTGGAAGCAAAATTTAAAGTTTAGCGCTTGAATGTATTCATTTATCAAGGTCCAATCCCGGTTTTTAACCTGGGAAAGTTGAGTTAATAAATTAAATTTCGGTTTGGATGATGTTGTTATTACCGCCGGTTATATAGGTCTCACTCGGTTTACTGCTATTTATATTATCATTGATAAATGCCATGATTTGTTTTTTATCAGCGATTCCAAACAATTCTTCCCATGGATTACCTCGATATTTTAATGAAAAAATAAGTCCATGTTGTCGGTAAAAATGGATTAAGGCATCTTTGGTCCGTTCTTTATTGTACCGGCCCTGGAAATATTTTTTCTCCCTATATTTAAAAAATATATTCTTAAAATAGATATGATTATGAATTACAATTGAATCCGGTGCGTTAACCAGATTAAAACCAGCCTTTTTGATCCGTAAACAAACTTCATTATCTTCAAAGGATCCTTTCATGCCTTCATCAATTGAAAACTGTAATATAAAATCCCTTTTCCAAAGGGTAGCACCACCGGGTATCCATTCGCAATTAAGATGATGGAGAGTATTTGGGGAATTATATCGTAAACCCCAATCAACCAAATCGTAAATCGCAAAACCATCATCAATTACCATGGTTCCGCCATTAAATTGGATTTTTCCATTAGGGAAAACAACCTTGCAGCAAGTTCCCACATTTTTTTCGTCCTCTTCAAGACGGCTTATTAAATTCTCAAGATAATTTGGAGTAACTAAAATATCATTATCAAAAAAAAGAATATATTCCCCGGATGCATATTGCAACGCTTTTTTACGGCCACCGGCACAACCTAAATTACAATCTTCCAATAATAGTTTGATATTCGTATATTGGTTTACAAGTAATTTTAATTTTTTTCGGATTCGGTCATTTGAATTATTATCTAAAATAATCAACTCAAAAGGAACACGGGTAAATTTATAAATATTTTGAATCGCATTTTTGGTATCATTAAATCGGTTGAAACTCAAAATAATGATGGAGATTTTTTTAGGAATAATTTTTTGTTTAACTATATTATTTTGGGCGTAATTTTTAATCTGCCAATTAACCAAAAAGTTAATACATAATAATCGCTTAAGAAACCAGATTCCTTTTTTAATAAAAGAACCAATGAGTTTTCTTCGCAGAGTATTGTTTGGTAATATAATGTTAATTAGATTTTTTTTTAACATTTAATCTCCAATGATAGAGAGAAATTAACTATTGATAATGCTATAAATGAAATTAAAATTTATTAATTCAACTTTCCCACTTGAAAAACAGGAATAAATACTGGATTGACAAAGGCGAAACTGAAATATTTTATAGACCTTTATCTTAAAAATTGGGTCCGCCCTCATTTTATCTTTCTCCCCCAGGGAGAAACGAGCTGTGGTGCTTCGCCGTTTTCCAGCAACGTCATTTTTCGGTTTTCTGATCTCTTTGACAGAACCTTCGTTTCTCCCGATGGTGGGAGAAAGCAAGAATGAGGGTTAGAACAATATGGCAATACTCACAAAAAGTATGTTTTTTGACTGGGAAAGTTGAGTTAATAATTCTAAAGCTTTAAAAACCTTATCTAGATCCCGCCTACTTTTCTTTAATTTGTGCTCTAAACGGCTTTATTATTATTTTTTTAAAAAAGATAAAAAGCAACAGCCCAATAAAACGAAACGGTAAAAAGAGAAATTGTTTTTTATCTTTTTTAGCCTCTTGAAATAATGATGTTAAACGATTAGCTTTAGAATTTTTAAAAGTTTCTTTACTTTGATGTTTCTGAAGAGCTTTGTTTATTATTTCAATTGAATTATGACGAAAACTGTTATTTGTTTGATTAATTAGTGTTTCAAAAATCTCATCCTTTTGAAATTTCCCCTTTAATCCGAAAAAAAGCAAAGGTAGCATTATTTTATCTGTATCAAGAGTGTTAAGGGAATTCATCATTTTTAACATTAATTCGTACCAGGGATAATTTAATGGAAATAATTTATCAATATCTGCATTAAGCAAGAAACGAGATAACACAAGACATACTTCAAAATTCACGGCAGCAACTGATTCATTAATGGTATTTGCTTCATGAAACCGATATTCGAACAATGGTTCTTTTATAAAATAAACTTGATTTGGATAAGAGTAACATAACCTCAAAAAGAAATCGTAGTCATGTGCAAATCTTAGATTTGCAAAATTTCCTATTGTATCAAAAACACACTTCCTACAAAATAAATTTGTTGTGGTAGCTAAAAAATTACCTGCTAAAAGATTAAATAAAATATTGTCTTCGTCTTCAAATGAGGGTTTTGTCTTACAGATTCGCCAGTTATCTTTAGCTCCACCTTTTGTGCGAATAAATTCACCCGTTTGATTAATAATATTAAAATCGCTAAAAACCGCTTGAATATTTGGAACTTCTTGAAACACTTTTAAACATTTTTCAAGTCGTTCCTTGTAATAAAGATCATCAGAATTTAAAATACAGATGAATTCGCCTTTTGCAAGAGAAATTCCCCGGTTAATTGCATTATGTGCACCTTGGTTATCTTGCCAAAAGTATTTGATTCTTTTGTCTGATAAATTCCGTACTACCTTTTCAGAATTGTCCTTCGATCCGTCATTAATTATAATTAATTCAAAATCCGAGTAAGTTTGATCTAAAACTGAGCAAACTGATTCTCTGATATACTTTTCATGATTATATAAAGGAATAATCACACTTACTTTAGGTGTCATTATTTAATTATCCTCGTAAAATATTTTTTGCATTTATCGAGATTATTTTTAGGATCGATTTAATTATTCTATAAGGTTTCATTATTAGTGGTAAGCGTTTAAGTGATTCTTTTAAATTAAAAGTAATTAATATTTGCGATAAGCGTTTTAATAATTGTTTTAAATTAAATATTATCGATGGACCGCCCGACTTGAATTGACTTATCTGTTTTGGCTCTTTCAATCCTTTAAGTAAGAATTCCTCAATTTCGTTAAATGGTTTTCCTATAAGGGTTGCGTAATAACAAAATAAGTCACTCATAATTAACTTATGTTTTTCATAAATGATAGAAATTGGATATACTCTATTTCTCAGGTCGGTTTTGATAATATTATAATTGGTATCCTTTTTTTTATAAAACATTTCATGGTGATGGATAAGAATTGAATTTGAACAAACATAATAGGAAAACCCATTTTTCTGATTGCTTAAACTCCAGTCGAAATCTTCATAATAGTATTTGGCTAACCTTTTATCAAACGGATATTTAAGGAGTATATCTACTTTAAATATAGTAGAACCACCGTTAATCCACTTAATCTTTTTAATTCCATCTGTATTTTCAGCATCGAACTTTTTAGCATCATCTATAAAATGATAACTTATTACATTATCATTAATAATATAATCCAATCCATTAAATTGGATGCAACCATTCGGAAAAACCATTTTGGATGTAACAGCTACACAATCGGGTGTTTCATCAATTAAATCGTACATGTTTTCGAGACTTGATGGGGTAACTTCTATATCATTATCTAAAAACATAACATATTTGGTTTTAACATACTTTAAGGCTTCCGTACGGCCACCGCCACATCCTAAATTTTTGTCGGAAAAAATTACTTTAAGTCGAGAATATTTTTTATCAAGTTCTTTTAATTCTTTTTGGGTTGATTTAGAAGAAGCATTATCCAATACAATTATTTCACAATCAATAACCGAATTATTAATTATTGATGAAATACATTGTTCTGTCATATTGACTCTGTTAAATGAAAGTATTATTATGGTAAGTTCGTTTCGCTTCTTTACAAAGTTGAGATTTTTATAACCTTTTAGTATATAATCGTAAACTTCGTAACGAATCTTCTTATATATATTTTCCTTATTGCTTTCTTCACAGTGAAGTACCATTTTACTAAAATATTTTTGAATTCTATTGATCTCATTTTGTACTTCCAAAGAGGTATTCTTATTTAATTCAATTGCTAGATGTTCAATTATACTTATTGCACGGTCTTTTAAATCCTCAGTAAAATTTAATGAAGAACCATAATAAATTAAGTCCAACATCCCTTCAATATCTGTGACAGAAGTTGAAATCATTGTCGTTAGTAATTTACAAGTAACATTATATGCATTATAAAGTTGGATATCTTTGTTTCTTGAAGAAATTGAAGAATCGTTTTCACGATATGCATGTAAAATCTTGGGGATTACTACAAATTTATAATTTAAAATAGCTTTGCACCATAAATCATAGTCTTCAACATACTTTTTAGATTCATCGTATCCCCCTAAATCTATTACAGCCTGTTTTGAAAATAGCATTGAAGAGTGAACTAAACAACATCTAAAACATAAGTGAAAAAGAATAGCATTATGATAAACCGGAGCAGTTAACATATTTTTTAGCTCTTTTGTATCACTAAATAATTTACAGTATGAACCGACAAAAGAGGCATTCTCTTTTTTGATATATTCTAATTGCTTTTCAAGTCGATTAGGTAAACTAATATCGTCACAATCCATTCTAGCAATATATTTTCCTTTTGCTAGTTGTAGTCCTCGGTTTAAAGTCTTAGTTATTCCTAAATTTTGTTCATTATCGACAAGGTTAATTCGTTCATCTTGATATGATAAAATTATATTTCGGCTATTATCAGTGGAAGCATCATTTATAATTAAAAATTCAAATTCTGAGTATGTTTGAGAAAGAATACTTTCAATTGCAGCTTTAAGATATTTCTCACCATTATAAACAGGCATTAAAACAGTAATTTCATAGCTTCTCATTAATCTACACTCCATAATATTATAATTAATTAGTTTTACGGTTTTTGAGATATTACAGATTTTACTTCGCATTTGAGTTTGGGTTTATGACAAAAACTCAACTTAACCGAAAAGATAATATATGAAAATGTTGTTCCTTTCCAGTGATTCACCAGAAATTTTTAAATTAAAATTTTGATTGATGCTTATTCAACCCCTAAAAGATGCCAAATTACTTGGTCTAGTCTTTGAATCAGAGTCGCTTTTGAGATGTGAATTTAAATATATGTTTCACAAATTTCTTTGTATTTATGGGCAACAAAAGCCAGCCAAGTTTGAATGGGAAGACTAAAAAGCCTTTCCAACTTTTGGTTGCATTTTTTAAAATCAAGCTCAATTGATAAATACGAGAACTCTTAATCTGATCGATATAATGTAAAGTTTTATTTAATTCTTCATCGGTTTTGTTAAGTCTTTCTTGAGTGCCTTCCAATGATTGCAATAATTCCGTACTTTTTTTCTGATATTCTATTAGAATATCTTTAATATTTCTTATATAGAATTCTTTATTATTTTCAATAATTTGACTATATAATAACAATCGCTTTTGATTTGATCCGGTTACCATGGAATTTTTCCTTACGCGATATAAAAACAAAGGTTCTTTAATTAGGAACCATTCATATCCTCGGGCTGCAATTGAAATCCAGAAATTCCAATCCTGGTAACCCGTTAGATTGGTGGCATATCCACCGACCTTTTCCCAGCATTCTTTTCGAAAAAGAGAAGCAACATGAACTATGTTTTCAGTGGCAAGTAAAAAAGGATTACAGGAATCGGGACTCCAAAGCATATTAATTTCCTCAAACATTTGAAGCCAAGTTGTTACAAACCCAATTTTACTTTGATTATCAGATTCTAATATATCTATTGTTTTTTCCAAAAATTGCGGGTGATATTTATCATCCGCATCAAGGCAACATATA
>JAEZJQ010000008.1 GCA_023436305.1 Bacillota bacterium | reverse complement strand
TCAATTGAATATTAAAACCGCCGGTTTTGGTATCGTTGTCGATTACGGGTATTACATCCGTGGTGACCGTTCCAATCCCGAAGGGCGGGGTATAGCTGGCCACGAATTTTGCCAGATCGCCGTTCGGCATAGCCCCTTGCCAGTTAATGGTTAGCTGGTTATCCGTAAAGGAATGGGTAAAGCTGATAGGATCGCCCGGTGGTGTTAAGTCTAATGTTATATTATATGTGATAGTACAGGTATTACCGGCATTATCGACCGTTTGTATAGTGATATACCGGTCACCATCAGAACCGACTACCAGAGTCCATGGGATACCGGTGGCCGGGATTTCATTTACAGCTATGAAAGTGGCGTCACTGGGCCTGGTTTGGCTAGCACTATTCCAAAAATAGATGCTCCGGACTCCGGAATGAACCAAACCATAATCATCATTCAAACTGGGGAACAAAAATAGGTCACAAGAATTTGTAACACTCGTGACAATTTGATTATCCAATTGGGATTGGATTGTCAAAGAACCTTCGGGAGGGGTGGTATCGATTGAAATGATTTGGTTTTCAGTAGTTTGAACGGTAATGATTTCATTGCCGCAATATTCCTGGACTTCAAGCCGCCATTTCCATTCTCCGTCGGATGGAAAAGTAATACTTTCCGCATTAGTAACAAAGGGGTCGTTTGTGCCGTATACTTTATCACCCAACTTATAAATAACCCGGAACCGTAAGTTATCACCCTCAACATCAACTTTTGGATTGATATCGAAGGTCTGGGTCAAATCTTTTGTTATAAAATTATTGGCTGGACCGGTTATGGTGTATTCCGCTTCAATATTTTGTATTGAGACCAGCGCGCTATTCTCACTGGATTTGGTGTCCAATGCGTTTTTAGTATATACAAAATATCGATATTGGCCGTGTTTGATAAGATTAGCGCTATCGACATATTTGAATTGGTTTTGGGCCATTTCGGCGTATGTTTTTTCCACCAGTTGAATACGGGTAGACAGTTCACCCTCCACTTGTCTTTCGATTACATACGAAACGGTGTCGGCGTCACTAACTGTCAATTCCACTTCATATTTAGGGTTGCCATTTTCATTAAATGCTTTGGATGAAACACCCGTAAAACTAGCTGATTCAGGCGCCGGTGAAAAAGGTCCGGTTGATGTCCAGTTAGCGGAAAGATTCCCAAGTTGATCCATGCCCCGTACCCAGGCATAATAGGTTTTTTTACTCGAAAGAGTGGCGAATTTCGCTAATGTTGTATCGACCAGTTGATCGTAATTCAATGGAGTCTTGTCACCATCTGTCAAAGCGGTCTGATATCTGACCGGAGTAGATAAATCATCGGTAATAATATTCCAAATGAAATTGATATTGTTACGGCCATTAAATTGAATGGGTTCGTCCGCCAAAGTCACCGATTTGACCGAACGATCAACCACTAGTTGTAGATTATTGAGTGAACTTTGGTTACCGTCGTAATCTTTGGCAACAACGCTTAAATCATAAACGCCTTCATTGAAATCGATGTTGTGTTCAGTTCCTGAAAGCCATTTTGGTAGCCATAAATAGCCCAAAATCGGGATATAAATAGAATACTGTTGAGGAACCCCATTTATGGAGATTAAATAGTTAACCGTGGATGGCCCGGAAGGGTATCCTGCAAAATAGGTAGTTCCGTAATCTGTTGAACTATCCCAGATTAACGGGACAGGATTGATATAATTAATATGTACGGCGTTGGTGGCATCGATATATTTCGAACCCTTTGAGTTGTCATCTTTTACCCGATAATTGGTAGGCTTATCCGGTGGTGTAGTATCCAATTGATATTTAAGCTTAACCTGAATGATGGAACCCCAGTTTACCGTTCCCCAGATATTCCAGGCATGGCCGCTTTCGACATATAATTGTGCTTGTTGGTTGGCGGGTACTGTAAAATAACCGGATATAGTATTGTTATAACTTCCGGTTACGTTTGGAGAACAATTGGTAATGGTTACACTTGGACCTTCAGATGCAAAATATTGCCCCAATCCTCCAATCGTAATTTCATACCAAACGCGAACCGGGTACGGTCGGCTGCCTTCATAAGGAATACTTTGATTATATGTTTCATGTCCATTGCCGCTTGTTTTTACTTCATGATAAGTTACATCAGCATTGGTGATTGGAATGAAATAGATTAATGAAAGTAAACCGAAGCCTATCAATACAATAAATATCCGTTTCCAATTTGACATCAAAATCCCCCGCTTTATAAAATAATAACCATGTTCCTTTATTTCAATTTACCCTTTTTTCAAGATACAAACAGCAAAACCCAGCCCAAGTAATGCCCTGGCTGGGTTTTGTTTTCAAATCATTGATTGAAACCGATTTGCAAATCAGATTACGCAAAGTAAAAACTCTTTCGAGTATAAATTCGGTAAGAATTAATCAATAACTTAACTTGTTCAGCCGAAGGTCCAAATTAATCGGTTAAATGTCCGTGAATGTTATTCCTGTATTTACCATTTACTATATATAATTATAAATGAATTTGAATGAGTCGTAAAGTCTAATAAAAATACTCCCTCATAAAAAAAAGGAGTATATTTTCTACTCCTTCAAATTTTATTAGATTTTATAATACTTTATTCATAATCATTGCTTTCAAATACGACTAATAAAAGAACTTATTAAGCCAACGATGGATTAATCCGCTCCATTAGTTGATCAATGATCCGCATATTCCGGATAGTCTCTTCCAGCCTGACCAAAGGCTCCCGGCCTTCGATGACGGCGTCCGCGAAATCCTCAATCTGTAATCGATAACGATCACTTTCCATCACCGGAATTTCCTGTTTCCCGGCATCAGTGATCACAGTAATCAACCCGGCGTTCCCGAAGAAGGTATCCGGAATCTCCAATACTCCCTTGGTTCCGACAATTTCGGAATATACCCGCAAGTAAGCGTTGAAACCACAATGAATGGTAGCGATAAGGCCGTTTTCATATTTCAATACGCCCGAGAATATGGTGTCGACTCCATTTTGAAGCACATATTCTCCGGACATGGCCACCGGAGTGGCTCCGGCCACCATTCCCGCGAAATTAAGGGGATAACAACCCACATCATACAAGGACCCTCCACCCTGGCCCGGTTGCCAACGATAATCGTCCTCCCTCTCCAGTAAAAACCGGAATGAAGAATTGATATACTTCACCGTGCCAATCCGGCCGCTTTGTAATACTTCCATGACTTTTTGGATACGGTCGCTATAACGGTACATAAACGCTTCCATTAATATCACTTTATTTTGGTTACATTCCTTGATCATCTCCAGGCACTGTCCGGCATTCAAGGCCAACGGTTTTTCGCATAAGATATGTTTGCCCCGGCGGGCGGCTTTGATGGTCCATTCGTAATGCAGATTATTGGGCAGCGGAATATATACCGCCTGTATTTCTGGGTCCTGCAGCAGTTTGTCATAGTCATCATAAATTTGTGGACAATGAAATTTTGATTGACATTCCGTTAATTTGGCCGGATCACGGGAAGCAATGGCATGAAATTCTGAATTGGAAGCTCTGATAATGGCCGGAATAACCGAATCCTTGGCAATCCGGGCATAACCCAACACCCCCCATTTAATTTTTTTCATCATCGTTCATCCTTTCTGTAATTTTAATGAATAATTCTTGTAAGATAAGGCAATACTTTAAACATAATAATAACAAAAGTATCGTAATAAAACTCTTGACCCCCGGGAATGAATTGGTTATTATGAAACTATAAACGTTTTTCGTTTTATCTTGAATTCTTTCATTGGAGTTGATTACCGATGAATATGGATAAGGACCAACTGGCCGATTGTTTTGAAAAACATTTCAATCATTTTGGATTCAAGAAAACATCCGTGGATGATGTGGCCAAGGAATTAAAGATCAGTAAAAAAACCATTTATCAGTTTTTCGCGACCAAAGAGGAGATTTTTCAGTATATTGTAGGCCGAATCGCCCGTGAATACTGCCTGGAGATCGAACATAAATTAACCGACATTATGTCCTATCATGAGAAACTTAGCACTTTACTGAAAATGATATTTTCCGAAAGCCGGAAATGGTTCATCAATAATGATGCATTTGAAGTGAAACACAAATATGAAATTGCCGTTCTCGCATTTCAGGAAGCTTACCGGGAACTCATCCGCCAAATTATTATCAAGGGAAACGAAGCCAAGGAGTTCAACGATGTCCCGGTCGATATTACCATGCGATTCATAAACGGTCTGATCTCGGAAAGTATGAAAATACTGTACGCCAGCCCGAAAATTAATGTAGAGGACGACTTAATACGGGCCGTCTTTAAATTGATTCATTAGTATAGCACTTCCTAAATAACATTCAAAGATAAGCGCCACTCGGAAAAAACGTTCTCTTCTGATTATAATATTATTTTAGAGAACGTTTTATTAAAATTGAAATCAGATAAAGTTGAGGGTTGAAGGTGAACGGGTATGCTGCCCTACGGTCCGCTGCAGACCGGACAAGCTTGCAGCCGCAGCGGCTTCTCCAGATGGGCTTGTGCCAGGAGTGATTCATTATTAAATAATTGAGCTGTCGGGCCATCGGCAATTATTTTTCCCTCATACAAGACCATGGTTCGCTCGCAAAGATCAAGCACCAAGTCCAAGTCATGGGTAGCAATAATTTTGGTGTGTTCAAATGTGGCCAACAGGTTAATCAGACGGCGCCGGGCCAATGGGTCAAGGGCGGTGCTTGGTTCGTCCATTACCAGAATATCGGGTGACATCGATAAAACGGAAGCAATGGCCACCGCCCGTTTTTCGCCTCCGGAAAGCTTGTAGGGAGGACGGTCTTTCAAATGGAGAGCACCCACGGTTTCCAAGGCCCGTAATACCCTGCCATCGACTTCTTCCGGGGGCAGCTTTAAGTTTAACGGTCCAAAAGCCACATCATCATAAACGGTGGGCATAAAAAGTTGATCGTCGGGATCTTGAAAGATCATTCCTACACTTTTTCGGATATTGGCCAGTGTATCTTTGGTTAAGGGATAATCCCCCACCCTTACCGTGCCGGCATTCGGAACTAACGCCCCGATTAAATGCAATAACAAGGTGGATTTTCCAGCGCCGTTGGCCCCAACAATACCCACCGATTCTCCATGGGTAATGGTAAACGAAATTCCCTGAAGCGCTTTCACACTCCCGGAATAACTATACTCCAAATCTTTAACTTCCACCCGGTGATGGCTCATTTTCCAACTCCTATCAACAGTGTGCCGATGCCCAGCGGAATATTATAAAACCTCGTCAATCCAAAAAAAACAGTCCATCCTGTAAAGTAAAGGAGATCCTTCCAACTCAATTTCCGGGAATTCAGCAAGCGAATCTCCCCGGTAAATCCCCGGCATAACATGGCCTGGTAAATCCGTTCCGCCCGGTTAATGGTTCTAAGCAGCAATTGTCCTACCAGCGAACCCCACACTTTATATTTAAGCCCATTTCCTTTGGCATCGAAGGAGCGTAAAGAATACGCCCGTAAAATTCTGGCGGTTTCTTCAAGTAAGACCGATAAATAACGGTATAAAAAAAGCAGTTGCATAACAAGAACCCGGGGAACTTTGAAAGCTAAAAGAGCGGCGGCGATCTGATTAAATCCACCGGTGGCTATCAATATCAAAGCCGCCATTATCGTCAGGGCCATCCGGATTAAAATCGATATGAAGGATATCCAGCCACCGGAAATCGTAATTTTTCCAATCTGCAGCAGCGGGTTGGAATCGAATAACGGATTGAAAATCCCGACAAACAAAACAAACGGAACTACCAGCAGCAACCGTTTAATTAGGTATCCGGCAGGCAGTTGCCCCAGGGAGATCAAAATTACCGGATATAAAATCAAGGGCAATAACCCTGTCAAATCATATTTCCCAAACGAGGCCACCATCGTAATATAGACTAGTGTGGTCAGGAGTTTGGCGCAAGGATGGAGCAAATGGACCGGTGTCTTTTGGGCCGCCAGTTCATCAAAGACTTTCAAGTTATTCCAAGTGGATTCAAGATTAGTCATTGATTCACACCCTATTGCCTGAATCGGCATAAATGAAACCGATAGTAAGTATCACACGATCCCTAAGACCACTTGGGCAATATTGACAGCATGGCCGTCGATGCGGAGCATGGATTCGATGAGGTCCAGATGAATGGAACTGGTGTCCATGGTCTTTTGATTGCCCCCTTGCATCCGGTCAAAATGGCTGTATCGTAATTCTTTTTCCAGCTTTAAAATCCGGGGATGCTCCTTAATTACCCGGGTGGCCAAGTTCTGATCCGATTTTTCAAACGCCTTTAGCACCAACTGAAAGTGTTCAAAAACTTGTTCGTACATATTCTGGAGTTCCGCGATACCTTCCTCGGAAAATTCAATGGCTTCATTGCTGATTTTTCGGACATGCCGGGCCACATTGCTCATAATATCCCCGATATGTTCCAAATCATTGGCCACATATAAAATTGCGATGCTGCGTTGCATGAGTTCGTCGGAAATCTCCCGGTTGCCAAGTTTGGTTAGAAAACCGCTAATTTTTTTGTATAATTCATCAATGGCCAGTTCCACCCGATCAATATGATCGGTAATTTCATCATTGCTATAACGGATAGCCGGAAGAGCCCGGGCGATCATCTCATCACTTACAATACGTCCCATTTCCAAGGTTTGCCGTTCAGCTTGATCCACCGCTAGTTCAGGGAATTCCAGCACGCTTTCGTCAAGATATATTGCTTCACCCAAACCCAAACGCCTATCCGGAATGTATCGTTTCATGACCCGGGCTACCAGATTGGTGAACGGCAAAAAGACAACAGCCATCCCTACCGAAAAGAGTGTGTGAACATTGGCGATTTGGCGATTCATGTCCGCCGGAGTGATAGCCAATAATTCCGTGAGTGGTTGATAAAAAGGTAAAAATAACAGTCCATTGATGAATTTAAAAAAGAAATTAGCGATAGCCGCCCTTTTGGAGTCCCGGCCGGGTGTCCCGATGCAGGATAATATACCGGTCACCGTCCCCCCCAAATGAGCCCCCAGCACAAAGGGAATGATCGATTGCGGTCCCACCAGTTGATGGGAAGCCAGTGACATTAATAATGCTAAAAAAGCTGGACTGGATTGAATAATGGCCGTAATCGCCATAGCCAGCAAGAACTCCAGCACCGGGAAACGTTCCAAATTGACCAGGGCTTGGACCACCACCGGATAATCCCGGACTGGGGCCATAGCGGAGGTCATGACATACATTCCATAAAATAACAGGCCAATCCCCAATATGGTCTGGCCTAGACTCCGTTGTCTGGTCCGTTTGGAAAACATATATAACAAGGCGCCAAAAAAAATCAACAGCAGAGCCAACCCGGTAATTTTAAAAGCAATCAGTTGAGCGGTTAACGAAGCTCCGATGGCCGATCCTAACAGAACTCCCAAAGCCTGCGATAAAGTCATCAAATTGGCGCTGACAAAACCAACCACTAACGCTGAGGTGGCGCTACTGCTTTGTAGTCCAATGGTCACCAGAATGCCGACGAATAGTCCCACCAGTGGATTGTTGGTTAACACCTTGACAAATTGTTTCAGGCGATGGGCGGCTAATTTTTGCAGGCCTTCGGAACAAAGCTGCATTCCGTAAATAAATAGCCCCAGCCCGCCGGCCAAGCCCAATATCGTCATCACCGCGCTCATTTTTTACAACCCGCTCTTCGCTTGGCTTTAAAAGGATGACGTTCACCGGTTTCCATAAAAATAACCATTTCAGCGATATTTACCACATGATCGCCGATTCGTTCCAGATATCGGTTCACCAGCAATAAGCTGCTGGCTTGATCGACATACTCCGGCCTTTGTTTCATATAATTGGTGAGTTCAACCAATAAGGCCGAAAACAATTGATCGACCTGGTTGTCATCATCATCCAATTGGCCAGCCAACTTAATATCCTTCTCAATGTAGGCCTTCATGCTCTTGTTTAACATTTCCTGAACAGTTTGCGCCATGCGCGGCAAATCCACCAGGGGTTTAAAATAGGGAGTTTTTGATTTTAATCCCACAATCAATTTGGATATATCACAGGCGTAATCGCCAATCCGTTCCAGATCACGTCCAATACGCATGGCCGCCGCCAAAAAACGCAGATCATGATCGATGGGTTGTTGTAATGAAATCAGTTCCAAACACTCCATCTCCAGGTTTTCTTCCATGGCGTCAACTTCATCATCACCTGCGATAACCGATTGCGCCAAGCCATCATCTTGCCCGATAAATGAATTCATAGCCTGTGAAAGCCGGTTCCCAACCAGTCCCGACATCTCCAACAAGCGGTTCCCGATTTGAATTAAACTTCGATCATAAGCATTGAGATGCTTGACCATTAATAACCCCCTCAAAATCATTCCGACGTCATCCTTGAGATTTTCGATATAATCAAGAGGTTGGACAAGTAGTACTTCGCGCGCGCGACCCTTTAATTTTGAACCTTTGACTTTTAACCTGTAAGGGTTAACTGGTAAACTTCAACCTTTCACAATTAATTGTTATGTGGAATTCCGGACAATTAATTCCGGCATCAGACAGATTTTGTTCCCGGCACTGGGTTTTTGCTTGCTCTTTAATATGGAAACCAAAATTGACATTGCTTTTTCACCCATAGCATAACGGGGTTGTTTTACTGAGGTCAAAGTTGGATTGGTATATTCGCAAAACTCGGTGTCATCATATCCAACCATCGCGATATCATCCGGCACTTTCAAACCGGCCTCGTTGATTGCTTTAAGAGCCCCAAATGCCATATCGTCACTGGCGGCAAATACCGCCGTACAACTGGGAGAATATTCCAATAAATTTTTCATGGCCATATAACCATCTTCCGATGTAAGTTGCCGGTGGTGACAAATTCCGGCCGAAAACTAATATTAGCTTCCTGTAAGGCTTTTTTATATCCTTCCAGCCGGTCCAATGAAATTTGAAATTCAAAATTACCGGAGATAAATGCAATCTGTTTATATCCCGATTCAATTAGATGTTTGGTGGCAATATACCCGCCATGGATATTCTCCACCCAAACGCAGTTCGCTCTTGGTTCTGATAAATAGGACTCCACCAGAACAAAGGGAACTTCCAGACTCACCAATTTTAACAACCGGCCCCTGTCTTTGACGGTGGAATTAAAGATAATCAGTCCATCCACTCTCTCTTCGGCTAAAAACCGGATATATTCCGTATTATTGTATGAATTAGCGAAGATAAGGGTATAGCCCGCTTTGTTGGCTACAAATTCCATCCCTTTAATGATTGCCGAGTAATACATCCCGGAAATACTGGCCATGAACACACCAATGGTTTGAGTACGGCGTGTGACCAAGCTCCGTGCCGCCACATTGGGATAATAACCCATTTCTTGGGCGGTTTTAGTAATCAACTCCCGGGTTGACTCCTTGATCTGAGGGTTATTATTCAAAGCCCGGGAAACAATACTCTCGGAAAAACCAACTTTTTTCGCAATATCTCTGATCGTTACCATCATGTCTCATTTCTTTCAAGATAATATTAAGCGCCCGAATCAACGCCAAAAGAATCACCGGCACTTTTTTATAATAAACCATTATTGGTTTTAAAGCAATAATAATCAGCCAAATGAAAAAAAGTGCCATACCCAAGGCAAGGCTTAAATTATAGTCATGCCCTAAACGATTTTTCGTCAAATGATCAGTTAATTATTTTAAAAACGTTTCAATTTTCTTATAATACATATAAAAAAGAGGAGAAACTGCTTACACAGCTTCCCCTTATCAAACCACACTTATTGCATATGTTACCGACAAAACGACATCGGCAGCTTTATTTGATTACTGGACCTGGCAAGCCACTCCATTCAAAGTAAAACTGGTCGGCATAGCGTTTGTGCCACTATAGCTAAGATTAAACCCAAAGTTTGTCGTACCCCCGTTGGCGGAGATATTGGCGTTATATCCGGCATCTTTCACGGATACCGAGGTGCCACTCTGGGTGTAACTGCCACTCCACAGATTGACGATGGTCTGGTTGCCGGAAAAGTCCCAAGCTAAAGTCCAGCCATTAACCTCCGTGGAAGTATTGTTTTTGATGGTTATGTTGACTGTAGCTCCACTACCCCAATCATTCATACTATAGGTTACTACATAATTACCGGTACCTGGAGTGGGAGTCGCTGTCACCACCGGAGTCGCTGTACGAACTGGCGTCGGGGTTGCTGTCACCACCGGAGTCGCTGTACGAACCGGAGTCGGAGTGGCGGTTACCACCGGAGTCGCGGTGCGAACTGGAGTCGGGGTCGCTGTCACCACCGGAGTCGCTGTACGAACCGGGGTCGGGGTCGCATTTCCAGGTGTCGGTGTGATCACGGTACCTGCCGGATCACCGTATACAATACCAAACCCGTTGGTGCCGACATATACACGTCCGTAGATACGCGGGTCACCTGTAATCGTCCGGCCGCACCATCCGTACTGGTGCTTCGAGTCATTGATGAGTATCCAGTTGGCGCCGGCATCATCAGACCGGTAAATACCCTTGGCGCCGTCCACGGTTCCGAACATATAGATTGCCATATAGCTTTGTCCAGGTGCCGCCATACCGAAACCAACGACCTCCGCAAAGGTGATTGACGAAGATAAAACCCTGGTAAAGGTGGCGCCGCTATCGGTTGAGTGATATAAACCACCTTCCATTCCGGAAAGCCAAATGTCGCCTTCCAGGCCCGGAACCGCTTTAATCTTACCGGATGTGGGAAGCCCTGTCGCTTGGGCTGTGAAGTTTTTACCTTTATTGGTACTTGTATAAACCGTGCCATTCTGGAAAGCATAGAACTTACTCGCGTTTACCCGGTCCGAGCATACCCAGGCTCCAGCCGTAATGCCGGTACAGGCAATCCAGGAGTTTCCATTATCAGTTGAATAACTTGGTTGGCCACCTTCGGGCGCCCATACTACAGCGCTGGCGTCAGCAGCCGCGGCAACCGTACCACCGCTGGTAGCTCCGCTAATATCATTATTTCCTGCGAACCAACTACTGCCACCGTCATAAGTAAAAGCAGTGCTATGGTTGGCGGGAGCAGTTGCCGTCGAGTCCCCTTTACCAACGCGAACCATGAAACTCGGGTTGTTCTCGGCGTAATCAATGCAGTGATATGAACCGGCATACGGGATGGAGTACATTACCGACGGGACAGTCGTCAGGCTGGTGTGCTTGAAGCCCCCAATATCGCCCATAACACTGATTAGATTCGCGGTACCGCTCGGCGGGCTTATCAGCCACTGAATCGAGGTTTCCTCAATCCCCACCGCCATGCTCTTGATGGCAATCGTGCCACCACTGTCCCAATTGGTAAGATTTTCACAACCGTAGATTGTGGCGCCAGTTCCATAGAACATCCGATTGGAATTGAACGGGTCAATGTCGATGTCGCCAATCATCCAACCCAGTTTCACCGCGGGTACGGGATCTACAGGGTTTGTATTGCCAAAGTTCAACCACGGAGAAGTGGAAATGTCTATGGTGTAATGAAGGGTTCTGCTGGGATAGCTGGCCCATTCCCAAATCCTATTCCAGGTAGCGCCACCGTCGGTGCTGCGAAAGATGTTTGCGTCGGGCCACCATGAGTTCAAAGTGGTTACCATGATTGTGTTGGGATTTTGCGCATCCACCGCCAGACCGCCATATCCGAAGTAGTCGTCGCTGCTGGTGGAAGGAATCGGGCTGATCAACGTCCAAGTATCGGTCGCGGTGTCAAGTTTATAGACATCACCTTTTCCGCCGTCATACGGGCCTTGGGTGTCGCTGTATGTTACATATAAGATACCGTTTGAACCCAATATACCATGATGGGGTAGAAAACCGTTGCTGGTGGGTTGGTTGGGAACCGCTGCCCAGGTTGAGCCGCCATCGGTGCTGCGGTAAATGCAGGTACCTTTGCTGGCTACACCAACATAGATAGTCTTGGTCGCATTGCCGGAGGATCCGGTTCGGGGGTCAAAAGTCACCCACACAACCCCGGGTTCATCGGCTAAGTATTCATAGGTTTCATCTTGGACATAAGTTCCGGGGTCCGGGAAATTGGTGACTTTAGACCAGGTGGAGCCGTAGTCGGTGCTCCTCCAGAGTCCATTGCCACTGCGGGCTCCAAAATAGAGAATGCTGTTTTTGTTGGGGTCAATCACCAGGCGCTCGCCCATATTACGGCCAGGCATGTTGCCGCCAAGTTTAAAGGGCAAGTCAATCCGTTCAAATGTAGATCCCTGATTAATGGATCTAAAAATTGCGCCATTGGTGGACGCCCAACTATTGGTGTATGTACCGACGGCCAGGTAAAGCCGGTTGGGATCAACGGGGTCGGTGGCGATACTTTCTACCCCCGTCCAGTTCCAGTCGTCATGAGCTACCCAAGCCAGTAGCTGTGTCCAGCTCTTGCTGGTCTGATTCCATTTGTAAGCCCCGCCCATGTCCGTACGGGCAAAGATTATGTTCTGCTGTGTGGTGTTGAAGATGATCCCCGGCACATAGCCGCCACCGTTGATCACCACGTTTTTCCAATCGTAGGCTTGTGATGGAGCCGCCGTGATTTTTAAAGGCAGAATTGAACAGGTTAACACGGTGACCAGGGCCAACAAGCTCGCCCATAATACAAATTTCTTCATATTTCCCGTCTCCTTTTTCTTTAAATCATTTTTTCATTCTTGGTCAACGAAATACAAATTGCGTATTTTATCAAACCAAGTATAAAGTTATTCTACCATTTCCCGATTCGAGGGATATTTTGGGAATCTGCATCACCTCCTTAAAAGACTCCCTTTCAACATGTTACGGCTCCATATCTCGTTGCAACACGCTTGGAGATTAACCGGTGGCCTTGGTTTCATCATTGTAAGTGGTTATCGAAGAATTGAAGCTGTAATTGTTGGCGGGGTATAGTTCGTACCGTTGTGAAAACAGTTCATATGAAAACGCTTGCAGATTTAAAAGATATTATCCCATAACAACTCTAGGATTCCGTGCGGCGGATAATCGATTTTTGAAGCGCATTTAATATCGGGTGTCATATTTTATACAAGGAAATTTGATTGGTAAATTTTATCTAATTTATTTTGTTAGTCATTAAAAATTATATTGAATCTGCAAGCGTTTGTCAAATTTTTTTAATCAAAATTTAACTATTTTGTAATATATGATTCGAAGCCGTATAAAATTGTACCCTCCGTGGACTCATCCACCGGAAGGTACAATTTTGTTTTTTCTTCCTTTATCGTTCATGGGCTTGTCTAGGAGTCTGTGCGGATAATCGATTTTCGAAACGTATTGAGTATCGAGTAATAATACAACATATAGTGGTTTTAAGCTGTTGAAAAGTTTTACTCGCACAGACTCCCAGTGGCATTTTAGTTTTCATCCACCGGGGGTACCCGATCCATTGCATTTTTGTCAAACGCTCCCGTTGATTTACGGATCACCAATTCCGGCATCAGACAAATTTTAGTGCCTTCATCCTTTTTTTGTTTGTTCTTTAAAATCGATACTAATACCGACATTGATTTTTCACCCAACTTAAATAAAGGCTGCCGGATTGTGGTCAAAGGCGGATGAGTCAATGCCGAAAAGTCAATATCATCATATCCTACCACCGCAATGTCGGCTGATACGGATAAACCCGCTTCATTGATGGCTTGGAGAGCTCCATAAGCCATGGCGTCATTGGCGATGAATACCCCGTTACAACGCGGTTGGTATTCCAATAAGTTTTTCATGGCCTCATAACCGTCTTCACAGGTATAATTCCCGGTGGTAATCAGCTCCGGCTGAACCGGTATATTCGCTTCGGCCAAAGCTTTCTTATATCCTTCCAAGCGGTCGAAAGAGACTTGATACTCTAGATCCCCGGCGATGTGGGCGATCCGGGTGTATCCCTGATCAAGCAGATGTTTGGTGGCAATATAACCCCCATAAACATTTTCCACCCAAATACAATTGGCGCGTGGATCAGACAAACAACTCTCCACGACCACAATGGGTATATCCTGGGCAATCAGTTTGAGAATCTGATTCCTTTCTTTGATATAGCTGCTAAAGACAATCAACCCATCGACTCTTTCTTTGGCCAAGAACTGTTGATATCCGGGTCGTTTATATGAATTGGAAAATATCAGGGTATAGTCGGTTTTATCGGCCATATACTCAAGCCCCTTAATGATCGAAGCATAATACATGCCGGTAATACTTGCCATGAACACGCCAATGGTTTGCGTCTTGCGCGTGACCAAGCTCCGTGCGGCAATATTGGGATAATAACCCATTTCTTTAGCGGTTTTTATGATCAATTCCCGGGTGGATTCCTTGATATAAGGGTAATTATTTAAAGCCCGGGACACAATGCTCTCGGAAAAGTTAACCTTCTTCGCGATGTCTTTTAATGTCACCATTAATTCATCACATTTCTTTCTTTGCTTATTAATTATCCTTAAAACAATATGCTTTTTTTGCAAACTGTTGGGAGATAATTTAAAATTGTAGCTACGCTACAATACGATATTGTCAAACCGGTGTATCATGCAGTTTATATTAATTATAAAACACGAAGCCAATATTGTAAACATATTTGGATATCTATATTACAGCGAAATAGAATAATATGTATGTTTTAAAAACAGCACCTCATTTGAGGCGCTGTTTTTATGGTATGAAGCCTGATACAAATTTGGTTACTGCACCTGGCAAGCCGTTCCATTCAATGTAAAGCTGGCCGGTATAGCGTTTGTGCCACTATAGTTAATATTGAACCCGAAGTTTGTCGTTCCTCCGTTAGCCGGGATATTGGCGTTATATCCAGCGTCTTTCACCGATACCGAAGTCCCGCTCTGAGTGTAACTACCACTCCATAGATTGGTGATCGTCTGGTTACCGGAGAAGGTCCAGGCTAAAGTCCAGCCATTAACCGCCGTGGAGGTATTATTTTTAATCGTTACGTTGACTGTAGCTCCGCTGCCCCAATCGTTCATACTACAGGTTACCACATAATTACCGGTACCTGGAGTCGGAGTCGGCGTTACCACCGGTGTGGCGGTACGAACTGGAGTCGGGGTCGCTGTTACCACCGGAGTAGCGGTACGAACCGGGGTTGGGGTCGGAGTTGTGATTTCACCGCTGAACTTCAAAGTAAAGGAAGCGGTACCGGAACCCGAATGTAATTCTAAAGTCTTGGTCACAGAAGTACCGCCGGATGTCAAAACGACTTCATAATTGCCGTGGAATCCCCGGAAATTATAAATACCACTACTGTTGGTTGTTCCGGACGTATTGGTGGTCCATTCTTGCAATAATGATTCGTATCTCTTTCCTGCTTCATTGACTGTCCAATCCTGGTTGACAATGGCGGCTTCCGAACCTCTCCAATGCGAACCGGCCCAGAAACCCCACATATAGATACCGGTAACCGCCGGGTGGCTGAAGGCTACCCGGTAAAGCTTTTCCAGGTTATCCGCGCGGACAGCGACATCGGAAGCGACTGAATCGTATTCGGTTATTAAAATGGGAAGATTAAATTGCGCCAAAGTATCCAAACGTACTTTTAAAGCAATTGGGTCTACATTATTACCGGATGAGTAATGCCCCTGGCATCCAATACCTTCAATGGGCACTCCCTGGTCCAAATAACCCTGGATTTGGGTTACATAGGCGTCGGTTTCAGCGTACTCGATGACATTGTAGTCGTTCACAAAAAGTTTGGTATCGGGATCCAATTCCTTGGTTCGGTCAAACATATACTTCACGATGGAATCTCCCAGCCTGCTTCTAAAGAAATCGCCGTGGAGCATTTCATTGTTGACGTCCCATTCCGGGTATTTGCCCTTGAAATGAGGGACCACACTATTCAGCCGGCCGTCCACCGTTGACTGTAAAGCGGAACCGGTCAGGCCTTTAACCCAAGACGGAACATATTGGTCGACTTCCCAGAAAATGCAATGGCCGCGCATTTTGATTCCGTTTGCTACGCACCAGTCATACATATAGTCAGCGTTGGTATAAGAGATGTTACCTTGACTCGTTTCATTGGAATACCATTTGGCTTCGTTTTCACAGACCGCCCATTCAAAATACTTTTTGAAGTAATCCAGATACTGGGTATTACTCATGGGTGATCGGGCAAGACAGGAACCGAATGCAAAGTCATGTTTAACCTGTTTCACCTGTACGGTAACTCCTGACATTGCAATGCCGTTGGAATCGACAACCGTGATCTGGGCATCGCGCTTCCTGATTTGTTCAATCCTGGCATTGGCGTCGCCTTTCCAGTCAGTGGAGACTTCTTCCACTGTGGCGTCATCCACATAAAAGTTTACACCCGCGACTGGACCTTCAAAGTAAAGTTCTAACGTTGTGATGTTGGTCCCGGAGATGGTATATGTACCGGTAATTTTGGTCCATTGTGTATTGGAAGCCGTGGTGGTTGTAATGGTGTCATAGGTTGTGGTGGAACCGTCAACTTTTTTCATGGTAAGCTTAATGGTATCACTGGCTGAGTTATCCAGCCTCACCCAGCCGGAAAACAAATATGCTTTTCCCACCTCTAATTTGGTAAGCATATTCTGGGTAAGCCCATGCCATGTTTGGGTCCGGCTGCTAATCAACGCGCTATAACTTCCGCCGTGAACTTGGGTGGTACTGACCCCGATGGTGCATGCTTCATAGGGGTACCATCCGTTGGTGGTTCCCGTCTCGAAGTCCGGGTTGGTTAAAATGTTTGCGGCAAAACCTTGGGGAATATTCGCAAAGATACATACCAGGCTTAATAAACCGATCAATAAAAAGATAGAACTTCGTTTCAACCTTACTTCACTCCTTTTTATCTTTCGTTCTTTCACTTCAACCGGGAACGTTCTCGATAATTTTATTAAAGCAGTGCTTCAAAGTGAAACACTGCTTTAAGAACAATTCAGTTAATTTCGATTGAGGCTCGACGCCCCCCTATTTTAGTTCAACTTTGGTTATTGGACCTGGCAAGCTGCTCCATTCAACGTAAAGTTGGCCGGTATAGCGTTTGTACCGCTATAGTTAATATTGAACCCGAAGTTTGTCGTTCCTCCGTTAGCCGGGATACTGGCGTTATATCCAGCGTCTTTCACCGATACCGAAGTCCCGCTCTGGGTGTAACTACCACTCCATAGATTGGTGATCGTCTGGTTACCGGAGAACGTCCAGGCGAAAGTCCAGCCATTAACCGCCGTGGAGGTATTATTTTTAATGGTTATATTGACTGTAGCTCCACTGCCCCAGTCATTCATACTATAGGTTACTACATAATTACCTGTACCCGGAGTCGGGGTCACGGTAACCGGAGTCGGTGTCGGAGTCACGACAACCGGAGTCGGGGTCGGAGTCACGACAACCGGAGTCGGCGTCGGGGTTACGGTAACCGGAGTCGGTGTCGGAGTTACTTTAACCGGAGTCGGGGTCACGGTAACTGGAGTCGGCGTTATGGTGGATGTATTATAAAGCTGGGTCACCGGAACAACCTGTTTCGCGAAAACGGTCGGAGTGCTCCAATACAAGTTACAGCTTGCATCACCACTGCTTTCATAAAACTCAACGGTGATAGCATACTTGGTACCCATGGTCAGGGCGATTTCCCCTGTGTCTTCGACGGCGGCGTGGTCGGTCCAATTGTTAATGATCTGGACGTTATTGACCCACATCCGGGCGCCGTCATCATGGCTCAGATAGAAGGTATAGGTTTCGGTAGATCTGGCTTCGATCTGCCCGGTCCAACGGACGGAGAATGAATCGCTGGGTACAGCCGTATTCGGTGAACCACCAGCCCAGTTAAAGTCGATTGTGGAATCAACTCTGGTAAGCAAGGGGGTACCGGATAAAGCGGTTCCCGAATAATAAGTACCGAGCAAACCGGTGCCGT
The DNA here is from genome assembly GCA_023436305.1 of Bacillota bacterium. GTDB lineage: Bacteria > Bacillota > UBA4882 > UBA8346 > UBA8346 > JAEZJQ01. The sequence continues at coordinate 4,030 of JAEZJQ010000008.1, read as the reverse complement.
TTCCAGGAGCGCTGGTCGGAGCCGGGGTCGGTGTCGGAGCCGGTGACGGTGTTTTTCCTCCGGTACCGCCATCGGCCACGTACTTACGGCCGACGCAACCGAGAATGAATGAAGCGTTGTAGTCGAGCGCGACTTCCGTATAGGTATATTGGTTCACATCATCGGTAAAGTTATCGCTTTGATCGGGACCACCCGCTAAAGCGCCGACCATACCATTGGTTGCGCCACCCCGTACAGGTTCGTTAGCCCGGTGATGGGGGTGTTTTACCGTGTTTGAAGCATAGGTGGTATTGGTCAGGTAGCTAAGGCTCTTGGGATTGGTGCCGAAGCAATAATCGATCATCATGTTGGCTGAAGTATTATAATTAGTGCCGAAATTCTTATAGGCAATGTACATTAAACCAGCTTCGGCTGAGGCGTACCGTAAGCATGCCCAGCTATCCAGCCAGGGTAAACCATATGTTGTCTTTCTGAGAGTCTTGGTGAAATAATCGAAGTTCCAGATCAGAGCATTATAATATTTGACATCTCCGGTAAGTTTGTACAACATAATGGTATTACCAAGCGATGCATCATCCCAGCAATAGGTCCACGGTTTTTGGTATGGGGGATCGCCGGGATCGTTTTTAATCTCGAACCAGGCGGCGCAATTGGTTAAATAGGAACTGTCGTTGGTGGCGTAATACAACCAAATGGCAGCCCAAACCATATCGTCGTAACTGGAACCTGAGGTATAGAAGCCATCGCCAACGGTACTTTGGGAGGCGGGATTTGCTTTGGCGACGGTGAACATGGCTTTTGCGGCATTGAGATAGTTGGAGCCACCAAAATTGATATACATTAACGCCAAAGAAGCCGCGGTTTGCGCAAGGATATCAGCGGCTGCATTCCGATAGGATGGCCGTGAACCGGTTTGATTTTCAGGAGACCCCCAGTAGCCATGGTCGGCGCCACCATCTCCGATTTGTACCACTAGGGTACTGCCGTTCCAGGCGGCCAATGAGTAATCACAGAATATTTTCAACTCTTGCTGAGCTTTGGTGAGCGCACTGGCTGGCCAGGTGGATTTAAATTCATAAATGGACCAACCAATGGCGGAAGCCGCAAAAGCTGCCGGTAATTGGAATTTTACGTGGTCACCGGCATCATGGAAACCACCATTTATCGCGTCTGACGTATGGCAAGCGCCGCGCCAGCTAGAGAATACGTTATCGGTGGCGACATCGGTTCCGCAACGGTTGGCGTCGAACCAGGCAATGGCTTTCTGAATACCATCAGCATAGTTCGGGGCGGCTTGGATATTGGTAACCAAAACAACCGATAAAGCAACCGATAATACAAATAACGATACAATTAAACCAAATCTTTTCACAATAAGTCCTCCTTCTCATTTCTAGTGTGTTTGTGTTTGATAACTACGAATTATTTCTTCGGACTTCACCTCCTTTGAGTGTATTCTGTGGATAATATCTTGATTGACGGGATGTGTCAATCCGATATTTTATAAAGTGAAATAATCAGTAAACGTTTTCAAATTCATCAAAGTATATCAGTATATCATTGCTTGTTTGGGGATGATGCTAGTACAAACGAGATGCGCCGATATTAGCAATTTAAGACCCGTCATTGTAAGATATTTGAAAGAAGTGATGTGCCGGATTTGGCGTTAATTCTTTTGGGTAAGGGCGATAAACATGATTGGCGATATGGGGAAAATACTTGGGAATTCGCAGATATAATTTAATCCTTTGTGATAGCAGGATTTATTCTTACAACCCGCATAATTCGAATACTTCAATAATGTAAATGGATACTTTATTTCAGTATCATAATTTGTACTTTGAACTTTCATGGTTTCACCCAGTTACATCTTACCTCAAGCCAATCATAACCCAACGAAAAAACATCGATTAATTTTATTACAATCATGGCACATCTTTCCATGAACACTTTTCGTTACAATTTAGTTACATTTATTTAATTGCATTGTAATATACCAAAATTAAATTGTCAAGTTTGCGAATTTAGTATATTCTTATTCATAACTTTGTGTTTGAACCGATTGCTCGATAAAACAGCCGGTTAAACAAATTTATGATTAATCGAATGTTTCTCACCCCGAATCAGTTAAAAATAAAAAAGCGGTGTGAATATATTTAGATTTTTCACATCGCTTTCATCCATTAAAACTTTTTCAGAGGCGTTGGCCAATTGATTTTCCCAGTTCCGGGCCTCTTTAAACCCAGCCGGTCATAAGTTTTCAAAACCAGATCTTGGGCCACAACACTATCGGCCGCTAAGGTCCAGGCCGTTTGTAGATTAGTCATCGCTTCTGCGGTTTGCTGCTTATGATATAAACCTTCCGCCACATACAGATAATAAGGTACTTTGGATTCCAATTTCCGAATGCCAATCCGGCCCAACTCGATAATTTTATCCCAATTTTGGGCCAATTGGTAATTTTGTACCGCGCTGGCGAAATAGGGTTCCAATTGTTTTTTGGCGTATACTTCTTCGTAAAGCCGCCCCGCCTCGTTGTATTTACCGGATTTATTTGATCGGAAGGCTTTAAAGGCGGGATCAGTGATCTGAATATCCATTTGAGACTTGATTTTATTTAGCCATTCCGGAAATTGCTTCGAATTTCCGAATTTCTCGGTGAGCATGATATCTCTGATTTCGTTTAGAGGGTGATTGTAGTAAACATATTTGTCGATATATGTAATTTCATAACCGTCATTCGTGCTGAACGGTGGAATAATCTGGCCCGGTTTGGCGTCGAACAACGTCTTTTTAAACTCATCGGGGACGATACTTTTATCCAAAGGCGCCAATTTGCCGCCCATATCCTTGGAAGCGGTGTCATCGGAATACTTCTTGGCCAATTTCTCAAAATCGGCCCCTTTCAGCAACTGATTATAAACTTGATTCGCTATTTTTTCAGCTTCTTGGGGCGGATGAATCTTTACGGAAATCAAAATATGCTTGATCACCACTTGCACATTCTCCGTTTTTTGGCGTTCGAATTCTTGGGCCGCTTCGGCGTCACTTACCGTTATCTCATATTCGGAAGCGATTTTGGGAATATATTTGACTTTCAGCAAATACATTTTAACGATTTTTTTCAGCTCCGCTTCGGTTTTACAGGAGACACTATTCAGATATTCTTGCATTTCAGCCGAAGTTGGATATTTGGTTTTAATATAACGATCAATATATTGGTCGATTTCCGATTGGGTAACTTTGGTATTTGACAATAAAAACTCCTCAACCACCTGCTGGTTGATAATTTCTTCCAACACGAGATCGTTTCGTTCTTCATCGGACTTGCGGCTCATTTCCGCGTTTCGAAAATACCGCCGGAAAAAATCATTTTGGGCTTTGACAAAAACGGCGGAATCCACATATTTCCCGTTTATCTTTAGAGCCTGATAACCAAATTGTTGTTCCGGCGGTGTATTTTGGGATTGAGAAAACCACCACCATATTCCCCCGGATATTATCAAGATAACGATTACTGAAAGTGCGATGATTGATCTTTTTTGAAGTTTCATTCTCAGACTCCCGATTCATTTAGATTGTGGAAGACCTTTAGTCTTTAGACTTTTTGTCGTAGACGTTTGACTTTCACCTGAATTGTAATATATCGCAATTTAGTTGTCAAGTTACGTCCGGTGGTTTAAAACTCTTCGCCGTGAAATTCAAGCTCCTGCATCTCCACCGGACAGGGCAAACAATTTACAGGACATTTTCTTTTACAGGTTTTACAAATCCAACCTTGATCGCATATATCGTAATCGGTATTGATAATCTTTATTTACATACACAACATATTTTAGCTTCATTCATAGAAAACATCACCTTGGGTTAGTTTTGTTGGACTAACCAATCCAATGCTTCTTGCCGGTCCGCGAATATGGGTATATTTCTGCCGGAAAATCTCATTACCGCATTATAGGCGAGCTTTTGAAGACCATCAATGCCAATAACGGCCCCTGATTTAACATAAGGCTTGTTATGTTCGGTAAAG
>JAEZJQ010000004.1 GCA_023436305.1 Bacillota bacterium | reverse complement strand
TGGTGGACCTGAGGGGATTCGAACCCCTGACCTCTGCGATGCGAACGCAGCGCTCTCCCAACTGAGCCACAAGCCCACGAATAAATGAAAAAGAAATATAAATATGATTGCGTAAGATATTATAACACGAAATGATTGAATTGCCAAGCATAATTCCCAAGATTAGTCCTACGAATGTTTCCAGCAGTGGGAAGATCTTATTTCCCTTTCATCCGGTTTTTCAGTTCTTTCCGCAACACAATAATATTCTGGTGAGTGATGTTGGGAATGAAACAGTTTTTAATCGCATAAGGTTTCAATGGCCTTTGAGTAGCCTTATTCCACCAGATCTTGACGCCCTTCCACTTAAATCCGATTTCCTGAAAAGTCTGAGCCACCATGGTTCCCAGCGGTAAGTATTCACCACGGTGAAAACGATCACCGATTAATAATACCAGATATCGCTCCGGTTTCAAGATCCGGAAAATTTCATGTCCCGCCAGTTTAATTTTGGCCAAATACGCCTCATAATCCACGGTGGAACCGAAATCACGGCCATCCGTGGAAGTCATGTTAAAATTCGTCTCCCGTTTAAATCCGATACGGCCCTGATTGCAGCCATACGGAGGATCAGTAATCACAGCGGCAATGGATTCGTCGGCAATCTCTTTCATCCGTTCCAAACAGTCCCCCGGCCATATTTGCGCCGTAAAGCCATGATTATCATCTGCATTCTTTACAATCAGCCGGCCGTCACGAATCGTAAACATAGCCGCGATCTTTTCAAAAACCCGGACCCATTCCGGATTCAGTTCGATGCCGATGGCTTTCCGTCCGGACAACTCCGCTCCCAGCAACGTGCCCCCTACTCCGGCAAAGGGATCTAGGACGGTTTCACCGGCTTTTGTGAAAAATGAAATAATATCCGCCATCAGTTCGGGGGGTTTCATAGCCCCGTGGCTCTTTCGTAGTGAAAAAGTCTGATCCGGGGGAAAATTGGTTTCGTAAATCGAATTGGTCCAGTATAACCATTGGGAACCCGTTAAATCATTCAACTTGTTTTCCAAGGATTAACCTCGCTATTTTCCGAAATGATCGTTTTCGGATATTTTTATCCCGGTTTATTCTTACCCAAAAATAAAAAAAACTTCCATCGTTAGTTTAATGGAAGTTGATGTTTTATATTCTTCTTCTTGATCAAATATTCAAGATTATCCGCACAGACTCCTAGATACCGGAAGATCCTTTAAATTGGCTAAATCCCGGTCAGAATTTAAATATGGCGCCAAAACTCCAGGATTTTGCCACTTGATCCCATCCCAAGTTCACCGACCAACAACAGGAATTATAAACCAGTTCATACTTCTGGCGAACCCAATACTGGGGTTGGGAATAAAAAGTATCCGAGATATAATCGGTACCGGAAAAATTATATCTCCCGGATAAGTTTAAATCAAAACTGGTGCCGATGGGTATCATCCAGTTATACAAAAGATTATACCCGGTATACACTTCAAAATCCTTATAAATTCCCGATCCCCCGTAACTATCCAAGCGCAACACACTCAAAGTGAGATTACCGGCGGGTTTATAATCAAGCTGATAACCGGCGTAAGTCCCCCCATATTCCGAACTCGGATCGGACGGATCTCGTTTGCTCACCGAACGGGCCAAAACCCCAAGTTGCCAACTCCCGCCCCAACCCTGCCAATATTTGCGCGTAACTGAAATACCGGATTGATATTCATTCCCCGACAAAGAGGCCAGGCCATCCGCTACGACGAAGAGACTTGGAGTGTCAAAAGTTACCATGTCTTTAATGGTCCAGGAACCCTTGAGATCATTGTTGATAAAAATATGATTGGCCAGCGGCTTGGTGAATTGATATCCCAATCCCAGGCTAACATTGGAATCTCCCCGTGTCTCTATGGAAACATCGGTATGAAAATCGAACTTTTCATTGATGGGTGATACGGATTGATGCTTGATGATGATCCCCTTGGCATTATCATAATTCAGTAAAATCTCCGGAAAATCCCGCTTGCGATCGGAATGCAGCGTAAGATGGGGCAAATAAAAAAGCGGAATTCCTTTGACATAAAGAACTACATTGGTCAAACGGATGAGTTTGCCTTCCATCATAACCTGTCCGGCTTTAAAAACATAATCGGGGTCCGGCCGGGGACAACGGGTGACCGTGGTATCCTCGACCACCTGCGCCCCGTTTTTGATTTCTATGTTTTTACCGGTGACATTCGAATCCCGGCCATCACCCGTTCCGGTTATGGTCCCTTCGAGTGCTCCTCCGGAACCGGTGTAGTTCTTCAGATCATACGTCAGGAAATCGATGATCAAAACCGCCTGACTGCTTATTACTTTTACCCGCCCGGGGGCTTTCACGATACCGGTCGCCGAGTTATAAGTTAACTGTCCGGTTTCAATTCGCAATCCGCTTTTTATCAAAGTTAATACGACGTTGCCTCTTGCTTCAATCAGGCCTTCATCGACGAGATCGATTTCCGCCGCTTCCAGCGTCATTTCATCATTTTTAAAATTCACCGCGGCTTTCCGGACGGCGTCATTATTGGCGGTAGCAACGGATTCCGCCGTAGAATCCGCCAAAACGGAACCTGTATTGATAAAAACGGCCAGCATCACTGCCAGTATCAACCCGATTAGTGAACCCCATTGAGGACGAATGATTTCAATTACCTCCATTCAAAAATGAAGTGCGAAGAGTGAAATAAAACCGAAAAATAAAGATACAAACAAGAAATCGCTTCACCATTCAAATTTAACGGGATGTATTATTGTTCATATAACGTATAAATTCTTACCGGTTGGGTAATCTCAAGATAAAACTCGGTACCTGCCGGAATGGTGGTTTCTTTCCCTTTGATGACCAGCCCCAATAAAATACCCCCGGGGCCAAACGCTAACATTCCGGCGGCACTGGCGCCAAATGCCAGTTGGCGTGAACGAACCATTTTTAAAGCCTTCGCGCTATAAAACAAACGTACCGGAGTGGCGTCCAGCGCTCTAATTTCTGCGAAGTCAATTCGTAACTGGGCATCCCGCCCCAAGTTTTCAGGTTGGGTTACCTCCCCTAACACTCCTTCTCCGATAGTTCCCTGAGGGAATAATATCGACCGCTCGTCGCTGATAGTGTCGGTAACCACCAGCCGGAACCGATCTCCCGGTTTATTTTTCACCGAATTTAATTCATCCAGAATCCGGACCTTTACCAACAATCCATCGGAAATATTGGCCCACCGGGCTTTAATAACCCCTCCCGGAAAAACCTGGTCAATCAACCGTTCCATCCGTTTGGTCATCGGCCCGGAATACACCGAACCAAAAACCTCTTTCTCCAATTTCTCCAGCCGGGATTTGATGGACCCTTCGGACTCATTCCGGTACAAATTCCAATCCAGCGCTTGAATTTTATAAAACAAGCAAATGTCATAGGGCTGGTTGACATACAATTGCCCATCCAGACGGGCCAAACGCTCCTCCAAACTTCCGGTACGGATTCTACCCGTCATTTGTTCTTCCAGAATGCTCAAGCGTTCAACTAAACCGCCTTCATTAACATGGCCAACAACCACCAACTCAATATCTTTCAGCCAATCCGTGGGACTTTTCACTGGAGAAATCCGGTTTTCCTGAGAATTCCCATGAATTATAAAAATGTTCAAACATAAAAGGCCGATTAGAATCAAATATTTGCTAAAAATTGCGTAACGCTTCATCCGGCACGCCTCTTTCAGTGATCATCGCGCGCACGCGTGACCCATTATCAACGAACATTCAGGATTTAACTTCGCAATGTCTTGACTATTGTTGATGTCGATTGGCTGATTCGGTATTTCCTGATTAAAATCGAAACGACAGGGTTCCGGTAAGGATTGGATTGTCAATCTTCAAGAATTGGTAAGCCAGCCACAAAGTAACCCACTTGTTATACTCGACGCCTACGGAGGTGGTGCTAAACCAGCCCTCCTTATTTTGGGAATTGACCAATGATTGATAGGTTGAAAAGGCCCAGTAATCATTCATATAAAATGTAACCCCAGCGCTGGCCTTGGCATCCGAAGGCCATAAGTTATCCAAATGAACGGTTGAATTTTGGTAAAAAAGATCAAGTCCGCCAAATAATGATGTTTGAGGAGTGATTTCCACCGTTCCTTGAATGTTAATCTGCAAAGACTGTAAGCTCTTACTGTTAATCAAGTCCAAATCCACCGGAGTTATCAATGATGTTTGCCGGGAATTAAAGCCCGGAAGACCAAAATCTTTGGTTTGGTTGGCCTTTAATAGTGGATTATTATTGGAATATATCAAAAGTCCGCCAATGGTCAACCCCTGATCCAGATCACCGATGGATTTCTCATCAAGCAAATCCACATTCAACTTTAAAAATCCTTCCAGGTTCAACGAACCATTATAACGCAATAAACTATCCACCTGCTGAAGCTGATTGACTTCATCCAACAACGACAAGATGGTACGGTTTTGTCTCTGATTCATCGTATTGGTTTGCAGATTACGGGCTTCCTGTATGCCGGTGATTGGAAACAGATAGTATCCCTTGATTGACTGATCTTCGGCGGGTAAACTCCCCTCTAACAACAGGAAGGAGGAACTCAACCGGGGCTGATAAAGAATATTCACTACCCCATTGGTCACTTCCAATTGAGCAACATCATATGTAGCAATAAAATTCGACGGAATAAAAAAGAATGACTTGCGCTGCAATTCACTATAGTAATGTCCGTAATAATAGTAGGATTGGGGAATATCATCATTGTTGCGCGATTCCAGAATCAAATCCAGATCTTGATAATCATCCGGTTTACTCATTAAAGCAATGGGGTTTGGGCTGATTTTATTGATATCCGTGGCTTTAATCCCCAAATCCGCCAATTCCTTTTGAAACTCTACAATTAAAGCTTGGAAAGCCTCGATAACTTGTGCTGAAAGTTTTAAACCCCTTTTTTCACTCTCAAATTGCAACACCATTTGTTTCAGGTAATAGGCAATCTCGGAACGTTCCAGAATATGCCCGGCTTGAACCCAATCGGTTGGATAATCTTTAATGAGTCCTTCCTTGGCGAGCAATTCCATGTTATGATGGATCCAATTGCTATCCGTTCTGGAATTGTTGCCCCCTTGAGCAAAACCCTCCCGGGAGAAGCCCACCCAAAGCATCATTAACCCAAAACTCAATAACAAAGAAACTCTAATCCACTTCGCCATCAAACGCCTGCTCATCAGCCTTACCTTCTTTTCAAACAAACTGCCTACAATTTATAATATCGGTTTTTCCGGCATAAAATTTGGATATTTTTTTAGAAATCGTTCCGCCAGAATTACCGCTACATAATCATCATACGGTTCACGGGGAACTCTCAATCCGATTGGTAATATTTTTGACAATCCCCGTGAATTCTCCTTTAAATAACGGTAACGGCCCTCCAAGCTCGACCGGTCTTCATCCACCATGACAATGGGTAATTGCAGCAAAGCTGTTAAATTGGTAAAAATTTTTTTACTGTGGGTGCGGTCGCCAATCACGATGACCGGCACGGAATATTCGGCGCACAACCGCCGGACGGTGTCTATTAATCCCTGTAAATCAACCGTCATTTTATTTAATACCGTCATTTGATTGGTAACTACGGCCAATCCGCATTTCATACTCCCCGGGTCAATTGCTAAAACTGTGAATTGGATGGCAATCACCCTCCCGGACGAAAATCAGGCGGTACCGTTTGCATTGGCGTCAGGAGTACTAAATTATATTTTACCCGAAATGGATCAACTCGATAAATATTATCAGCCGCTAATAATTCCACCTTAAACAATCCTTCTTTTTGTTCTTTAATCCGCGTAATAACTTGCACAACTTCCGAGATTGGAATCAAATCCTTCAAGTTGGGGCCATCGGTAATGATCCCTTTTTCCAGCGCTTTATTATTGGCTAACAGCAATAAACTGATCAAATTATCCCGCAGTTCGGATTCGGAAGTGGCAGCGGAAACTTTGGTGGCCTCGATGACCTCTCCCGCTTTAAAAATCAGCTGATTCGGATAAGCCGCTAAATTTACGGTAGCGGGTTCACCGACCAATGAATTTTTATCAATTACGACCCTTAGTACCGCTTTATTTTTTAACCCCGCCAAATAATCACACACTTGTTCAATTTGTTGCGGTATCGCCCGTAAAGCAGAACTCTTTCCGGGGATTCGGGCGCCCCTTTTATAAGCAGCCTCGTCCGCTTCTTGAAGTAACGGTTTGACGATGTCTTCAAAGATACTCTCTTTGGAATTACCAGGCTCGACAATTTTAGAAACCAGGATCTCTCCCACATAAAAAATCATCGGTTGATCGACAATGGTTTTATTTCGATCTTCGAGGCTTTTCAGCCATCCTTCCAAATTTTGAATTTGTTGATTGAGACGCGTTTCTTGCTGGATTAAATTGGTGTTTTGCCGTTCCAGATCATCTTTGATTTTGGTCAAATTAGTTAACCGTACCTGAGCCAAATTCAACTCGTTCTTTTTATGATTTAAATTGGAAACGACTATCTCATGCTGGGCGGTTACTTCTTTTAATTGCTGGTGCAATTTGAGAGATTGCCGTTGCTTTTCCGCCACATCCCGGGTTAAACTGACAACTTTCGCCTTAAGGGTATTTAACTCAAATATAGCCGTCCGCACATATTCCGACATTAACGTCAAAAACATAAGCGTGATTCCGGCGATAAAAAATCCGGTAAACACAGTGATAATCATCGAGGTGTATTTCGGCCGGAGTCCGAAGAGACTGAGTCTTCTTTTACCGACTTTCATCCCGACCCGATCACCCAATAAAGCGATGGCGCCTCCGAATAAAGTAATGGAGATAATAATTAGTAAACTAAACATATTTAAATTGCTCCAATATTAGTCATTAGAAGCATGGAAGGATAATGATACTTGGAATCAGATTTTGACTTTCGTAAATGCATAAATTCCGTAACCGGCCATTACAAAGTTGGCCAGCCAGGCTCCGATAAACGGGCTTATTAAACCCATCCGGCTCATTGAGGTCCCAAACATATAGAGAATCCACCATATTAATATAAACAACAGACACAATCCAAAACCAGCGGCGTTAGAGCGGCGTTGCGGCCGTAGAGCCAAAGGAATACCAAGCAAGGCAAGGATAAAACCGGCAAAAGGCATCGAAAATTTACCATGTAAATCAATTAAATATCGTACCTTTTCCGGCGATTTCGGTGATAGGCTTTTAATCAGCCGGTTCAAATCCGAAAGACTCCGTTGTTCGGGAGGTATCTGGCTTTGTTGAATCTGAGCCGGGGTAAGATTTAACGGATAATTCACCTTGGCCTGCTTGACGATAATCGGATACAGGTTCTCGGGACTCATTTGATTGATCCGGCCTTTCTTGAAAAACCAACTTTTTCCGTTCCAATTCATGGTCTCGGCTTCAATCGTCCGGCTAATTTGGCCACCGGCCATCTCCACAATCTTCACCCCATTTAATTGTTGAGCTTTGGGATCGAACGCGGCGGCATAAATAATTTTGTCGAGTTCGCCGGCCGGATTATAAAAGTTCTGGCTGAAACGGTAGATTACACCCGGAGCCGAAGTGGAAGTGATTTCATTGCGCATTTTATCCAATACTACATATGAATACGGTGTTATAAATTCACTTAAAAATATCCCAAATAAACTAATGATCAAACCAATAATTAAAACCGGGGCCGCCAACCGGAAAAAACTCAAACCACCGGCCCGCATGGCGATTGTTTCACTATGGCTGGTTAAAGTCCCAAGTCCGAGAATGGTGGCAAGCAAAACGGCAATTATCGACCCATATAATAAGTTTTGGGGGATATATAACGATAATAACTTCAAATTCGTCAGCAAAGAAAGATGATACTGCTCAAACTGGCTCAGTATATTAATGAAGGTTACACCCAGAATCATAATCGTAAAGGCGAAAATACCAAAGAATAAAGGGCCAAGCACTGCTTTAATGATATATCGGGTAAGTATTTTCATTAAAAAAAGCCTCCAATACCAACAAACGATAAATATAAACGCTCAGATTACATACTAAAATGATCCCCCAGATAAAACCGCCGGGCATTTTCATCATTGGCGATATCCGCCGAACTGCCCGAAACCAGGATATCCCCGGAATACATAATATAAGCCCGGTCGGTAATCGCCAACGTCTCCCGCACACTGTGATCAGTGATGAGGATACCCATTCCCTTGCCCCGTAAAGTACGGATAATACCCTGAATATCGGCGACGGCAATGGGGTCAACTCCGGTAAACGGTTCATCCAGTAATATAAATTGCGGATCCATGGCTAACGCCCGGGCAATCTCCACCCGGCGCCGTTCCCCACCGGATAACATATATCCCGCGCTTTTCCGCAGATGAGTCAGGTGAAACTCCTCCAGCAATTGTTCACAACGGTTTTTGCGGTATTTGGGGGGCAAATCGGTCAGTTCTAAAATCGCCATGATATTATCCGCCACGGATAACTTCCGAAAGACCGAAGGCTCCTGGGCCAGATAACTAACCCCGGATTTTGACCGGATATGCATGGGCAGGGAAGTTACATCCTGATCATTGATATAAATTGAACCGGAATTGCAACGTTCCAACCCAACAATCATATAAAAGGTGGTGGTTTTTCCGGCGCCGTTCGGGCCCAACAAACCAACGACTTCACCCGGATTCACCAGCAGGTTGACCCCATTCACCACACGGCGGTGTTGGTACTCCTTAACCAGGTTTTCAACGCGTATCGACATCGGTAATATCCCCTTTAATTCACATTCCCGTTTGATTTGGTGGAAGCCTTTCGGGTTTTGAGATCGTAAATAATTTCCGGAGCGGTGAATTGGTTTTCCCCCTGGACGATGACCGGATTGTCTTTTAAAAAGATCTTATCCAAAAAGCGATCGAAAACAATTTGTCCGGCCTTCAACGAGCCATCATTGCTGGTCCCTTTCACCGGGCCAAAAAATACGAAAACCCCTTTGTTCACTTGCCCTTCAATTCGTTCTCCGTCGATTTGCCAGTCTTTATAGCGAATCTGGGGGTTCCCGGTTACTTTTACCAGATCGTTCCGGCGATCCCATTCCAAGAAATCCCCAGTTAAAATGGTGTCTTCATCATAGATGATCGTAACTGCCTTTTCAGCAATAACATATTCCCGTTTCAGCTCGAAAGAAAATTCATTGCCTGTGATTACCCGGTCAACCGGCAGTTTTTGAATCATTCGGACTTTGTCCCGCGCCCGAACCGTTTCGGCGGGGTGGTTATATTCAAGATAACCGGCTTCAATGCTATAACTTTTCCAATATGCTTGCACCGGTTTCGAACTCGTCGCAAAGCACTTGGTAATATCATGGGCAAAATCGATTTCTGCCCCTCCGGGCGCAACCAATTTGGGTTGGCCACCTTCGGCGGCCCGCCCCATGGGCAATGCAAACATCCCACAAATGATTATGATGAATATTCCCCACTGTATCGTTTTTCGGAAACGAGTAACTACTGTCATTTTCCACCTCGTGAATCTTTAAATGATACGTGAGTCATTCCTTTCAAGTCCACTTTCCGAAGATCGGAGCCAGCAATGATCTGCTCGGTTTTGACCACCAGGGAACGAGTGGTCAGGGAAACATTATTTTGGGCTTGAATCTTATCCGTTTTGGAATTCCAGACGATCTCATCCGCAGCGAGTTTTGTGCCGTCATTCATCGAAAGCTTAACATTCCCCTGCAGTTTGAGAATCGAACTTTCCCAATAAATTCGGCCCGATTCGGCGACCAGACGATATATTGGCTTATTCGCGGAATAATATTGGCCGTTTATGGTGGTTAAAGTCCCAAACTGATTGACGTTTATCAATTTAGCACAATTAATCTCCCAATACCCGTTCCGATTCCCACCCGGGATCCTCATGGTCAGGCCGATTAACTCTTCCGAGTTAACCATCAGTTCGTTTTTAGCATTATTATTCGTTTTAATATTGGCAGACTCTTTCAATGTCCCCCAAATCAATAATCCAACCAAAATTACGAGCAGGATGGCTCCAATAAGCCAAATTTTTGTTTTATTCATTAAATATGTCCTTGCGGTTAGACTTGAAAACTTCAACCCCGGATTTCGTAAATGATAACGGTAAATCGGATCCAAGCTTCTGGATTCATGGAACTCGTTCCATCATAAGAGGTCCCTTTAACCAAAAATTTCACCGATTAAAAACGATTGGTCTGAAATAAACCACTGCTTAATCCGTGAAACCGGTTGAATCTGTTAAATCCTGTATTCAATAATGTATATCCTTTATTAATTCGTGAATGAATAAGAAAATCCTCCCGGTTTAGCGGTGAATATATTATCTATAATAGCAATAATTAACATTATTAAAAAATGATGAATACTTGGAGGATGGCTCTTTTTACTGTTTAAAGGTCCTCAGAAACGGCAATAATTTTGATTTTATTCATTGAGGCCAGTTCATACAGTTGTTTTTCCTCGGTGATAATAGTTTTATCCGCTTCGATTCCCAAAACGGATACTCCGGCGGAAATCATAGATTCAATGGTGGATTTCCCGATGGTTGGGACATCAAAACGTTCATCCTGTTTGGGTTTACTAACTTTAACCACTGCGGCTCCGCCTCCCCCGAGTTTACCACCACGGATAATGGCTTGATCAGTGCCTTCAATCGCCTCTACCGCCAGAACAACTCCTTGTTTTACCACTACACTCTGTCCAATATCAAGTCCGCCAATGGCTTTCGCCATCCGGAACCCAAGTTTGATGTCCGCCAATTCACCCGGGGTAATCTCCCCGATCACCGGACCCGGTTTGGCCATGAGCGCTTTCAGATAATTGGTTTGCTTGGCCACGGACAGTCCGTTTTTTTCAAACTCATTTACAATCGCCAGTAAAATGGCGTCATCGTTTTTTTCGGGGAGATTTTGCAATAATTGCTGAAGTTTCGTATCGAATCCCCCGTGGAAAAGCGCCTCTTTACCTACTTTCCCCGCCATGACCACTTCATGGATGGGATATGATTTTAAAAAATCGATGACTTCCCCCAGATGGCCTACGGCTAATTCCCGGTAATGAACGGCCAATTGCGAGAGTTCAGGAATGGCTTCCCCTTTCACCCCGACTACTACCGAAACCGCTTCCCGTCTTTTAATTTCGGCCAATACCTCCACCGGTAAATTACCGCGGCCCGCTATCAAACCAATCATTTTTTGTTCCCGCATTAACCATTGCACCCCTTGTATCATATTATATTCCAGGAGTCTGTGTGGATAATCGATGTTCGAAGCGTATTTAGTATCGAGTGACACATTCTAATACAACATATAGAATTATAAGTTATTAAAAAGTATTACTCGCACAGACTCCTAGCCGGTTACCGTACATTCGCAATCGATTCTCAAACAGTAAAAAGACTAGGCTTACGTCTAGTCTTAATTCCAATTAATCTTTTAAAAACACAGTGATGAACTTTACCGGCTTGATTTTATTATTTGGATTTAACGCAATATCCCCCGTTCGGCGCTACGCAGAAAACGGATAAAATAATCGATCTCGGGTCCGCCGTGAAGCTCCTGTTCCATCCGTTCAATGGCCTGTTCAATGGTAATATTGGAACGATATAAAATCCGGTAGGCGCGTTTAATCTCATCGCGCACCTCTGGTTCGATGCCGTTGCGGCGCAAGCCGACTACATTCGTTCCAAACACCTTGGGCGGATTACCGTCCACCAGTACAAACGGAGGCACATCCTTGACGATTTTGGTATGTCCGCCGACAAAAGACATTTTCCCGATTTTACAAAATTGGTGAACCCCGGATAAGCCGGCTACGGTGGCCCGATCCTCAATGACCACATGGCCGCCCAAAGAACAACAGTTTCCCATTACTACATGATTCCCTATCTGGCTATCGTGGGAAACATGGGAATAAGCCATAAACAAACTATTATTGCCAATCCGGGTCTCACTTCCACCACCTTCGGTCCCGCGGTTTACCGTTACATTTTCCCGGAAGACATTATTATCACCGATAAACACAAAGCTTCTTTCGCCTCGAAATTTAAGATCCTGAGGTTCTCCACCAATGGTCGCTCCATGATGGAACCGGTTACCGGAACCGATAGTCGTCCATCCTTCAATCAAAACATGCGGCCCAATGATACAATTATCACCAATTTCCACATTTTCACCGATTATCGCATAAGGGCCGATAACTACATTCCGCCCAATTTTAGCATTCGGGTGAACAATTGCCGTTTCGTGTATTTCACGCAGGTTTACTACTTTTGTTTCAACTAGCTTCATTTTAATCCCTCCGTATTATTCTCCCCCAACGACCCATTCATCCGAACGACTTCAAGAATATTTTACACTATGAGGATGAATTGCAACAAAATACCAACACTTGCTAATTATTCACTATCCGCGCAAATGCGCATATGACTTTACAATGATAAACTGTATCATAAGTGCTGAAAAAAACAAAATGAACCGGTTTTGAATCCATATTAAAAAATGAATTAATGGCATTTAATCATAGTTTCAAGCGAAAAACTTTTTGTTATTTATTTAAGTATAAATAATATCGGGTTATTCATTTAAAGATTGGATAGAGAGATTCGGCGATTTTTATTTAAAAATTATAATTATCTCTTTCTAGCTCAAGATTACGCACTGAAATGCCTAATATCTTAAAATTTATTCACCCAGAATAAACATAAGTTCCGCTTCAGCGGCAATTTGGTTGTCAGTCTTGGCAACTGCCTTAACCCGCCCCACGCTTCCACGAACTTTCATTACATCCACCTCAATAATAATCTGATCCCCCGGCACAATCGGTTTACGGAAACGGGCGTTATCAATTCCCGTAAAATAAGGGATTTTTCCTTTATGTTCTTCCTGCGACAACATCACTAGCCCGGCGGCTTGGGCCATGCTTTCAACGATTAAAACTCCAGGCATCACCGGTTTGCTGGGAAAATGGCCGTTGAAAAAGTTTTCATTCACCGTCACATTTTTTAAAGCAACGATTCTCTGATTGGGGATCAGTTCCAAAACTCGATCCACCAATAAAAACGGGTAACGATGGGGTAATATCTTTTTAATATCGTTAATATCAATCATTGATGAGCCTCCTTCATCGATTCACAATTTTCATTCATCAATACCAGGTTACGGCTTACTTGATCAATTAAGTACGAACGGCTTGCCGGATAATCTTATAAGCCATTTCCAAGTCAAGCGCGTGGCCGGAACGAACGGCGATTAAATGGGCGCTCAGCGGGCCGGTCAAATATAGATCACCCATAACATCCAAAATTTTGTGGCGGACAATTTCGTCGGGAAAACGCAACTCATTAACATAGCTATTGTCTCCCACCACCACTGCGGAATTCATATCACCACCTAAAGCAAGCCCTTGACTCCTTAAATACTCAAGTTCCTTGGTAAAAGCAATCGTCCGGGCCGGCGCAATTTCGGCGAGAAAAGTTTCCGGTGAGCTAAGGAACTGGTAATATTGAGTTCCGGTTACCGGGTGATCGGAGGTAAAGGTAAAACTTATCCCCAATGTATCTTCGGCCGAGGGCAAAGCCACCAGAAATGCTTTGAGTGGTTCATTTTGCTTGTAAACTGCGCCTTCAACCCAAATTGGTTCCCGGATATAGTTATAACGGCGCGGTTTATCCTGAGATGCAATTCCGGTTTGCAGAATATGCCGTGAAAAATACAAGCCGCTGCCATCACCGTACGGCAGTTCCTCACCATCAACCAGCACCAACGCATTATCAATTCCTAATCCGTGAAATACAGCCATTAGGTGTTCGATAGTTGCGATCCGCCAACCATCCTTGCCGATGGTTACACTTTTTTTAGTATCTACCACCATGTTGGGTTCGGCTTTAACTTGAGGCCTACCTGGTAAATCCGACCGTCCAAAATAAATTCCGGTATCAGCAGGCTGTGGCAAAATCCGCATGGTTACCATGACACCACTATGAAGAGCTTGCCCGGAAATTTCCAATTGGGCGCGAACGGTCTGTTGTAATTTCATAAAAACCCCCATGACCAGGAATGATCCTTTTGTACAGCGTTTTCAAAATTCAATCCGTACGATTGTTAAAGGAAAAACACGATTAAAATTATATGTTAGTCTACAAATTATGTCAAGTATCAACGCTATCGCAGAAAACGGGACTGGAATTCCGGCGTATCATGTATAATGAAATTTACAAAGTTCCGGCTATTTTCATTTAAAACAGGGCCGAATGTTGTATGCCGGTTATGGCATACCATTTTGGGCAAATATGGGAGCCGGTTTTGTTGTGCCATTTATCCCAGTTGCGTCAAAAATTGGGCAGGGCCGTGGATAGCGGCTAATGTCGTAACAAATTATGATACTTCCGGCCAATTTCCGAAACAGGAAACTCCAACACCTGTTCGGGAGAGCCGGATTCCACAATGACCCCTTTATCCATAAACACGATCCGATCAGCCGCCCGCTTGGCAAAAAATAGTTCATGGGTGACTATGACCATGGTGGTCCGGCCTTCCCGCACCAATTCTTCCATCACTTCAATAACCTCTCCCACCAAAATCGGATCCAAAGATGCGGTGGGTTCATCCCAAAGCATAATCTCAGGTTCCAGAGCCAAAGCACGGGCAATTCCCACCCTCTGCTGTTCACCACCGCTTAACTCACAAGGAACTTCATGAAGTTTATGTCCCAAACCCACTTTTTGCAAAGCAATCTCAGCCCTCCGATTCGCTTCCGCCACGCCAACTCCTTGATGCCGCAAAGCCAAAGTCACGTTATCCAATGCGCTTAAGCGCCGTATCAGGTTGAAATGTTGAAATACAAAACCGATTTTCCGTCGGACTTGTAATAATTGTGACAAATTTAAATCGGTAATATTTTCTCCACCCAATTGAATCAACCCGGCATCTGGTTCCGTTAAGCGGTTAATGCACCGGATTAAAGTCGATTTGCCGCACCCGCTTGGCCCCATGATTACTAAAGTTTCACCACGGGCAACATCCAAATCAATTCCGTTTAAGGCTTTTTTACGGCCATAACTTTTAAACAATCCTTTAATTTTAAGCATTAAATTCCCTTCTTTTTTATTTCATAACCATCTTCCAGCGGTTCAATAGTTGTAAAATCCCCGGACGGCCGGCGGGAATTACAATTTCCCGCATAATCGATTTAAAGGGGAGTCCCAGGGAAAGTCCAGCCAAAACTTCTTCCTTATTAATTGGATTAACCCGTTCCGCAATGACCGAAATCACCATTCCCAACAATCCGCCTAAAATTCCGATTTCCCAGTTACTTAAATAGGGAATCCCGGCTCCGGCCAGCGGAAACGCCAACCCGATAAAAAGGCCGCTAATGACTATCGCGTAAAGATTGGCCGGATGTAACAAGTATGATAAAATTTGATACACCCACTTAAACCCGGGCCGTCTCCACTCGTATTTCTTAGGTAATATTGAAAAATCCATCAGTTTCAGTATGGAAATAATCAGCGATTGATCCAAGATAAAGGTTAATACCCACAGAATCAGGACCACTAAAGCAGCGATTGTCAAACGGACTTCACCCAATATTTTATAAAGTTCACCGCGAATATCGGGCTGAATTGTGGCCACCGGCAGTGAAAAAATACCGGCTTGACTGTTATTCATCACATCCCGGATTCTGGCGTTCACCAACTCCCTGTCAATGGATGAGTTTGTAAAGATTTGAACACTTTCTCCGGGATTGGACCTGTTACCCACGTATTTATCCATTAAATTGACGGCATGGCCAATCTCTTCATCAAGCAATTTCGGGAGAGAATTCCGTACTTTTTGAACTTCGGCGATTAAAGCGGTAAGATCGATTTTATCGGTTCCGAACAGCCGGTCGGAAATAATATCAAGCCCCGTTTTCATGGCTGGCAGATTAAAACCGGTAATATTCGTAATAACTTGATCGGTTGACCGGATTAATTCGGTTAAATTTTGATAATTGGCGCTTCCCGGAGTAAATGTGGCCCCGAAGTTGTTAATCTGCGCCGCGAAATCCCGGGCTTTATTCCGCCAGGATAATAGGGTGGCCACCAACGGATTAAAACGGTTCAGAAAATCATCCAGTTTTTGAATCCGGCCGCGAACCGCATCTTCAACAATTCCCAGTTGCTTGTCCAGCAGTTGCACCTTATCGGATATACCGCCGGATTGGCTGGCGGAATTTATCGCGGTTCCGATTAAAAACTGAGCACCATCAAGTCCCCTCATGGCTTGATCAAAACGGTTTTCCAAAATCCGGATCCGCCCGAAGGTTTTGGCCAGATAATCCAGATCATTGCTTACTCCCTCGAGCATGGTGACCATTTTGGTCAAGTTTTGGCGGCTGACCTTGCCATTCAGATTGATAATACTTGATTCCACCATATTTAGCGTGTTCTTGACCTCATTCAACCGTTTAAAAGCATTTTCAACGCTTTTAACGGTGAGCCCCGGGCCGCCGGTATAATTATTATAATCGGAAATGGCCAGATTCAATTGGGTCAACAGTTTAATGCCCTGATCCATTCCGTTAACCAATTGGGCCTTGCGGCTGGAAACCTCCACGGTACCCGCCAAACCGCCGATCTTATCCCCGGGCAGCAGGCGATATGCGTTATTATCGGTGAGATAGCTGGAATCGCCTTGAATAATAAGCCCACGTATCCCGGCGGAATCTTTGGCCGTAATTTTAACCACTACCTCCAGAGGCTCAAGTAACACTCCCGGTTTAATGGCGGTTTTGTTTTGGCCGTTAATGACCAGTAAATCACCGATTTCGACCGATTGACCGGGGGCGAGATGAATCTTGACCTCCGCGGCATAGGCCAGCATAAACCTTTGTACTTCATATAAAGTGTTTACCATGTATTGATAATCATCGGTCCCGCTGGCCATGGTGATATCCCGGGCATAATCCAGGCCTTTGATGCCAATTAGCGACTGGGAGACTTTTTTGCCAAGAGACATTAACTCTTCCGGTTTAGCAGGCGCTCCCAGACGAACTTCTAAAATCTGGTATTTGTTTAATACCTCTTTGGCTTTACGAATTGCCTTATTTCCAGCTTTGGTATTCTTTAAAATAACTCCGATATTACCGCCATCATTATAGGTAAATTTAACCCCCGGTATTTCTTGCACTTGTTTTGACAAGAGATCAAAAATACCCGCCGGGACACTGGTGATATGAAACCGGGGTTCAGTCATCACCGAATAACCGCCATTGCCGGGCAGATTGTTAAAATAGTAACCCAAGCTGTTATAAATGGTTTTATTTTTATATTGCGGCGGCAAAGTTAGAAAAAAACTAGCTTTCCCGGCGATACTGATTCCTTCTTTCAAAGTGGCTCCGGGAAAGTGCTCGGCAACGATCTGTTTAATCCGCCTGACCATGGCCCCTTTTAATTCTTCCCGGGTTTGAAACAGCAAATCACATTGGCCTACATCACCGATAAACCCGGAGACCGCGCCCGCGAAATATTTGTCGGTGACTAACGCAAAACCGCCCGCAAACAGGGCTGTGCCCAGGATACTAACCAGGATTAAGAGTAAAATGTCTTTAATAAAGGTATCTTTTTTCCAAAACAACATAATACTCCTTTCAGCATGACATTCGCGCCAAGCTTTGATCGCTAAAACACCATGAAATTCATTTCAAAATTATATGTTCTGATTTAGCAGCGATAGAATTATAATATTCCTAAGCTTATAACAACTCGAATTTCTCCGGCGGTCCAACGTCAGCATTATACCATAATTAACGTTACCCAGAGCAATCAATTCGCCGTTTTCAGTGGTTAAATGTTTGGTATATATGGCAAAGCCAAACAAAAATGTAATAAGAGTTGCAAAAAACAATATCGATGTTTCTATTGAGCGGTATCATAAATAATCCGGTTTTATGTTACACTAAACGATTATCATCGTACTTATTATGCATAAAAAAGTACATTTGCCGAATATTCATAGAAGGAATAGGTTTAAAAACAGCGAATTACTATGTATAAATATTCAAAAAAATTTTTCCAAAGAAGGCAGGTACGGCGATGATTACTTTTCGGAAAGCGACAATGATGGATGTGGAGGGTTTACATTCTTTGGTCAATGAATTTGCTGAAAAAGGGTTGATGCTCCCGCGCTCCCGAAATACACTTTACGAAGCATTACGGGAGTTTACGATTATCGAGGCCAACGGGAAATTTGCCGGAGCCGGGGCATTACATATTATTTGGGATAATTTGGCAGAAATCCGGGCGGTGGCTATTCGGCCGGAATACCAACATCAAGGTATCGGCCAGCAGTTAATACTGGAATTGTTAAATGAAGCAGTGGCTTTGAAAATCCACCAAGTATTCGCTCTCACATATCAGGTTGATTTTTTCACCAAATGCGGTTTCCAGATTGTCTCCAAGGAAGAGATGCCCTCAAAAGTTTGGAAAGAATGCATCAATTGCCCCAAATTTCCCAACTGCGACGAGGTGGCCATGATTAAAGAATTGAAGTTCTGACCTTTCCTGATAATTTTTGACTTTCATTGACTAAAAAGAATACCGAATTACATTCGACTATAATCAAAAAAAGAGCTATCGCTAACGATAATTAATTTCGGTTAGCGATTTTTTTATGATTTTAAAAAACTCGCCGAAACAAGCTTTTTGTCCCGAAAACGGCCCGAAATCGAGTTTGAGTTCTTTAATCCCGTGATGTAAAATCAAATTAGAAAAGGTCAATAAAGGTCAGAAAAATTTTTGGAGGTGTCTTCAATGCTTAACTTGGTACCATTCAGATTTGAAACGTTAGAAAAGAATTTATTTCCGGACATTTTCAGCAACGATTTCTTCAGCCGCTCTTTCACCGCATTTAAAACCGACATCAAGGAAGCCGGTGGAGAATATGTGATCGAGGCCGAACTTCCCGGTTACGCCAAAGAAGAAATCGCGGTTGAATACAATGATGGCGAATTGACCATCTCCGCCAACAAGGACGAATCCACCGAAGATAAAAAGGACAATTATCTGCGCAAGGAACGCCGGGTCGGGCGGGTGGCAAGGACTTTTGCATTCGAGAATGTAAACGGCGACGGAATCAAGGCCGAATTCAAAGATGGAGTGCTGAAACTCAACTTACCGAAACTGGATACAACAGAGGCAAAGGTTAAGAGGATTGATATTAATTAAGAGCGAAGGGCGAATACCTTTTTAGCCCAAAAACAGGAGTGGTTTTTAATCGCTCCTGTTTTTTTGGATTAATAATTAAGGCGGAATGATACCATTGTTCCGGTGTATATTCAAAGCGGCAATGATTCTTTGCTGATTATACCGGCTTTCCAAACCAACCGGCTTTATCCGGGCATCGATTTCCCAATGAAACAAATTTTACATGGGATTTTCAAATCTCCACGAAATCTTCACAATTTCTCCAAACGCTATTCATAATTCCAGGTTAAGATAAAGTCAAGCCCGAAGATGAGGGGGTGCAATTAAGAAAATTTTATTCATTGGAAACAGACATTCTGACGATGTTTAAATCGAAAACTTAAAAGGAGAGTGTATTCGGATGAAAAAACTGTTATCCATCATTGCCGTTACCGTATTATTGGTTGGTTCTCTTGCCTTTACCACGCTGGCTTTCGGGCCGGGGAACGGAGCGCGCCCCGGCGGTAAGGGAGGCTTCGGCATGCGGGAGCTGGATTCACTGAACCTGACTAATGACCAGCAGCAAAAAATTCTAACCATTCGCCATGAATTTGAGAAAGACACCTTAAGTTTACGGCAGGAAATGCGGAAAAAGCGGCAGGAATTGCAGCAACTATGGTCGGCCGATAATTTAAATCAAGCGGCTATTGACGCCAAGACCAAGGAAATGAATGCCCTACAGATTCAAATGACTCAAAAGTCCAGAGAAATGTTTAATAAGATTAAAGCAGTGCTGACCGCGGAACAACTTAAACAATTGGAGGCCCGGAAACAGAATCAAGGCCGGAGAAATGGCTGTCCACGATTTGAGCCGGAAGAATTTTAGCCTTCTCCGGTTAGAAAAACCTGGGGCGCATGAAACCTCAGGTTTTTTTATTTAGCCGGTTCATATTGTTACTCTCAAAAAGATTAGAAAATATTTCTAATTTTGAAGGAGATTTCATGACTTTACCGAAACTTTAACGGTGAAAGGAGTGGTATTCATGGATCGGAAGAATGTATTCTTAGGGATTGTTTTAGTAATGGCCGGGATTTGGATGGGATTGTCGGCTTTAAACCTGATGCCCAAAATTAGTATTCTCTTTATCCTGGCGGCCGGTTTTTTATTAGCCTATTTCGTCTTCAACCGCAATATTGGTTTTTTGATTCCGGGGTGCATTTTAGCCGCTATCGCTACCTTTGTCACTCTAGGTCAGCAGAATGGATTCAATGGTATTTATGTCCTTATATTATTAGGCCTAGCTTTCTTTGCGATTTTTCTGATTCATACCATGCATATCAAGACCGATCAATGGGGAGACAAGTACTGGCCGCTCTTTCCGGGATCAATCCTGATCATCATCGGGACACTAATTTTAAACGCGCAACTGGACCCGCTCGATCCGAACCGGCAAATAATCACGATGATTACTCCGGCGTTTCTGATTATCATCGGTATCATCATCTTGTTCGGCGGTACGAAAAAACCGGGCTGAGGGATACCATTTATATCTTTTTGCGAAAATCCCTTACAATATTTCCGAATATTGCATTCACCATCGGATACCCCAAAATGATAAGCCTTAACACCTGTATCATCATCGAATGGATGCCACCCCCATTGAAATCTACAAATAAACGATCAAGTATTTTAAAACCTTATTTTAAGACCGGGAATTCACAGCTTGCAACACAGAACCCAAAATTCAAAATTTATAATTCAAAACTCTTAACTCTCCCATCTCAAGCTCCGCCCTATAACATTCATCAAATATTATAATTGCTTCCTCGATGCTCACCCGTTCTTCGAGCAACAGTTCCGAAATCTGGCAAGCAGCATGATCAAACCGTTTATCCCCATAATCCAGATCGCCGGAATGCAACAAGGCGACAATTTCCTTTCGGTTTAACTGATTGGTCCGGAAAATATCCTGCATTTTTTGAATCACAATCCTTGGTTCATCTTTCATGCAAACAAACCCCCTATCCGGGTTTATCAATGCCCGTCCCTAAAAAAATCGTATTAAAACGGGTACATCACGAACTGTCTTTAAATCATTATAAAAACTATAAATGAAATAAAAATAAAAAAGACATAAAGATAGATTAAAAAAAACTAAAGCTCCATGCTTAAAATCCCAAAAGAAAATCCGCCCGGAAAATTAATTGGGGCGGTTTAATCATAATGCCATAACGAAAGATCCTGATTTGATTCTATTCCTTTTCACTTCCATGCATCAAGCTTACAAACCAGATATAAAAGCAGCTATGCGGACTCCAGTATTCGGTGGTCCGCCAGTCCATCATGTTGTCCAAATCCAGGAAAGGCTCATCATCTTCCAGCCCACAGATTCCATTCATGATCCCGCCCGGGATCAACCCCAAAAACCGGGAATGCGGGTAAGGATTATTAATACCTTCCCCCGTCATCAGACAAGAATTCTTCGGATTGCCCCCCATCACCCATTCCACCTGACGCCGTCCCAAATCCGCCAATTTTGGTTCATTCAATATTTCAGCGGCCATGGTCAATCCCACTCCATAGGAGAGCAAATGGGAGGTCAGTCCCGCATAAATCCAGTGCTTGGCTGGGGTAAAAAAACGGTATGTCAAATCGCCACCGAGGGGACGGTATTTCTCAGCAGTCGGTTCCCCGATGAACAGACCCAGTGGGATCACCCCAAATGGATTGGTCCCGGTCATGGGCAACACATAGTCAACGCAATGAAGCCGCATAGCAGCCAGGCATCGTTCCCGCAGGCCAGGATCATCATCCAGAAATCTAACCGCTTCGTAAAGCGCCACCAACGGCATACCGGAATCCCTGGAGGAACGGAAGAAATCGGTTTTCGACAAATCATGATACCAATACCCTCGGACTCTCTGCTGGTTAAACCGGTACTCGGTTTCCTGAAGCTCAAGCAACGCGGCTACTTCTTTTTTGAAACGGGTGGCAATTTCAAAGCCGCCGCTCATCTGATGCAGCTCTTTCAAAGCCAGGATAGCCCAGGCCACTTCATCCGGTTTGTGATTTGGTTTATCATTCATATATTGATACGTTCGTAACGCCGCCTGCAAACATTGGTTGCTATAAGCCGGGTCAATATTTTTAAAAGCGCCGGCCACCATGGCTTCAAAGCAGATGAATTCCCATTGGATTACCCCATGAAACATGGGGTTAATATAACGATCATCCGCCGTCCCGATTTGATTATCGGTCCAGTGGTTGTCGCTGTTGTCGCCGCCGACCCCGCCGGCCACATCATGCCAGACCAGGCCGTTTGGTTCCTGAACCTTGAGGAAATATTGGTTCCCCCAGCGCAGCTCGTCCAATAAATCGCCCTCGTTTCGATCGAATAAATTCCAACGGGGATCCACCAGACGTTTGATCTGAATGATACTCACTCCGAGCAACATGGTATGCGCCACCCATTTGCGCAGATCACCGGCATCATGCCAACCGCCTGTGGTATCCACATGTTCCCCCGTATCCCGCCGCCGGGCGTCATCCAGATGGCAGGGGCCATGATAACCCGGAACCGCTTGGCCGCAACGCTGGATGTGAATATAGTCAAATGCTTTCCGCAAGGTACGGCTGTAAAGATCCTGCCGGATATGGAACGGAACCGAGTTGAACTCGTTATTTAAAGTGATTAAATAAATCCCGGGAAGCGTGAAGTCCGAAAAATCGGCAATATAATAAGTCCCCCATTCGAAACTCCTCTTAACCAGTTTACCCCGGTAAATGATGCTATTGGGTTGGGAATTTGGACCTATCTCGTTATACCCCATCTCCACCAGATTCACGATCTGAAACTCCTTAAATTCCCGTTCGCCCCAAATGATTGCTTGTTTTTCCCGGTCCTGCGGCCTGAACCCCAAATGATTGACCACGATTTTCATTCACATACCTCCTCACAAGATAAAATAAGAAAACGATTTCATTTTGGAATAGCCAAATATACTTTTTTAAGCCGGAAGATAGGAGTCCAAATTCTTATCTGGATAATCATAAACTATTTAATAATTCCTTGACGAAAAGGATCTTCCTGCTGAATGTCACTGGTTAATTCAAATTTTAAGATTTGAAAATTTAATGAACATTTGCGCGAGGGTAGAAAGAAATCGGCTAAAAAAGAATCTTCCTATAAAAAGTTTATAGTTGGAATTTAAAAGACCCCAAAATCGAAGTAAAACCACCCGGAAAATTAATAGGAGCGGTTTTGCTTTAGAGGTTTTGAATCCTGCAGTTGAGACAATCGCAATGAAAGATCTTGATTTGCTTTTATTCCTTTTCATTTCCATACATCAAGCTTACAAACCAGATATAAAAACAGGTATGCGGGCTCCAGTATTCAGTGGTCCGCCAGTCCATCTTGTAATCCAAATCCAGAAACGGCTCATCATCTTCCAACCCGCAAATTCCATTCATGATCCCGCCCGGATCAACCCAAAAACCGGGAATGCGGGTAAGGATTGTTGATGCCCTCCCCCGTCATCAGACAAGAATTCTTCGGGTTGCCCCCCATCACCCATTCCACCTGACGCCGTCCTATATCCGCCAATTTCGGTTCATTCAATATCTCAGCGGCCATGGTCAAGCCCACTCCATAGGAGAGTAAATGAGAGGTCAGTCCCCCAAAAAACCAGTTCTTGACCGGGAGAAAAAAGCGGTATGTCAAATCCCCACCCAGGGGACGGTATTTCTCAGCAGTCGGTTCCCCGATGAACAGCCCCAGTGGAACCACCCCAAAGGGATTGGTCCCGGTCATGGGCAGCGCATAGTCAAAATATAGTTTTAATTCATTGACAAATGAGTTAAAATTATCTTGCATCAGTAAAAATTATTCTAGCCTTATACGATAGCGCGGCTTTTTTTTAAAGCCGAATACGTGATACCCTAACACTAAAAGGAGGACGATTCTCATGAAAAAGGTTTACCTATTGTTAATCCTAATCACCATCTTCCTTGGGATTACCGCCCTGTCTTCAATGGGGATAACCAATCCCGGCTTTATCCTGGCGTCGGGCAATGTTCAAAAAGAAGTCTCATTACTTAAGTATCCCGCCAATTATACCAGTTTCCACATCATAACCCCCGCCGGGGTTAAAATCATCACCAATCCCTACAATATGGATGAGACGGTTCAGCCCGACATCGTCACGGAGAGCCACAGTCACGGGGATCACGGCGATCTCTCCATGATTACCCCACCCTATCAGTTAATTACCACTACCGGGAAATTCATGGCAAAAGGCGTCAAAATCGCCGGTTTTCCGGGGCATCATAACCGGTTGGATGCTGAAGTGACCAATATCATGTATATCTTTGATATAGACGGGATCAGGATCGCCGAATTCGGCTCCCAGGGGGATATGCCGGATCATGCGACCTTAGCAAAAATGGGCACCGCTGATGTCCTCATCGTCCAATTATTTGCGAATGCCACCGATAAACTGACACTGAATGAAGCACTCACCATCGTGAAGAGTCTGGGAGCAAGAATTATCATACCAGCCCACGGTGACAATTCCGCCGCCACCTTGAAACGTTTTGCCCAAAGTTTGGGCAGCAATGAGGTTACATATATTAAAAGCGGGAAATTAATCCTGACCCGGACGGAGCTTAATAAAATCAAGATTCCCAAAGTGGTGGTATTGGATCGCTAATATTTTCCGAAGGAGCAACCGGTAAATTGCCTGAACCCATTCCCGAATTACTTGAGAATGAGCGAATTGATCTCTTGGGGCGGAAAGGATTACGGATTATTCAGAACCCCCGGAAATTCAAGTTCACCATCGACGCTTTTCTGCTGACCGGTTTTATCGAACCCAAACCCAATCATCGAATCATCGATCTGGGTACCGGTGGTGGCGTATTGCCGCTGTTGATCGCCGGGCAGCGGGAAGTTCAAAGCATATACGGCCTGGAGATCCAGCCCGAGCTGGCCTCCATGGCCGGACGTAGTGTTGCCCTGAACCGGCTGGAAGGGAAGATTACCATTCTGGAGGGGGATTTACGGAATCTGCCCGATATACTCAAACCGAACTCCTTCGATTATGTGATCACCAATCCGCCATTTTTCGCGGCGAATCAAGGAATCATCTCCGGAAACCAAGCCCTAGCCAAGGCTAAGTTCGAAATCGACTGCACCTTGGAAGACGTGGTAAAATCCGCCGCCCGGTTGGTCCGGGCCAACGGTAGGGTGGCCTTAATATACCCCACCGCGCGGTTGACGGATCTGTTGGTAACCATGGCCAAAGCTCACCTCTCCCCCGCCAGGCTTCGCCCGGTATACCCCAAACCCGGAGCCAACGGCAATTTGTTGTTAATGGAAGCGAGGCCAAACGCCAAATGTCCTTTGGAGGTACTGCCGCCTTTACATATTTATAATGAAACCGGAGCATACTCCGCAGAAATGAACCGGATTTTCAACGGGGATTGATTGGACAATGAAACCTACCGGGAACTTCTGTAGATGTTTGGGGCCTTGGGATCATTAAAAAATGATAATTTACTTATTATCATTTTTAATGATTGGAGATGGCTGGACATTATATACTTTTGAATACGGAGGAACCGACTGAGTTAACCATACATTACCTCCGATAATTGAATCGTGGCCGATTACCGTATCTCCGCCCAGAATGGTGGCGCCTGCATAAATAACCACATTATCCCCGATGTCCGGATGCCGTTTCACTCCTTTGATGGGATTGCCGTGTTCATCAACGGCAAAACTTTTCGCGCCCAGAGTTACACCTTGATATAACTTAACATTCTTCCCAATGGTGCACGTTTCTCCAATCACCACGCCGGTACCGTGATCAATAAAGAAGTATTCTCCGATTTTTGCGCCGGGATGAATATCGATACCGGTAATTTGATGGGCGTATTCCGTCATAATTCGCGGAATTAGCGGCACTTTCATCTCATACAGTTCGTGGGCCAGCCGGTAAATGCTGAGCACCTCAATGGCGGGATAACTGAGTAGTATTTCTTCGGAACTAAGCGCTGCCGGATCACCGTTATAGGCGGCCTGGATATCAGAATTTAAGGTCACCCGGATTTCCGGCAGCTTTTTAAGGAATTGAATCGTCATTTCATTGGCGTCGTCTCTACAATCCCTGCATTCCTCGGATGTTCTTTGGTTCCGTTGGCACTGGTTTATCAGTACATTCTCGATTAAATCACTTAATTCCATGGCCGCGATACGGATATTGTTGCCAATCAAAATATTGACCTTGCTTTCATCAATCGGGTACTTCTCGTACACTCCGGGAAAAAGCGCGGAACGCAGATTATAGAGAACTTTGCAAACCTTCTCCTTCCCGGCGAATCCGATGGTTTTATCACGAAAGAAGTTATCCTGATTGATCTCCTCAAGGATTTTGGTTACATTTGGCATTTCATTATTGAGCCAGTTGTTAAGTTTAATCATGGTCATTCTCCCTGTAATTCAATGGTAATGCCAGTAAATCTAATAAAATATATTCCCAGCCGGTTGATTTATTCGTAAAACCAAGTGAAATGATAGGATTTATTTGGATTATAACATAATAAAAATTGCTTTTCAAGAAAGGATATCCTGGCATCTGGTTATATTTAGCATTAATTAAAATAATATCCATTATAATTAAAAACCAAGGCAGTCTCTCCAATCGACAGACTGCCCTCTTGATAATCTTTACTTTTTCGCGCAACAACGTATATGAAATGGATTTTAAAATATCGACCTATTTTTGCGAAATTGCCAGACCTTCATCAAGCGCTTCAATGATATCATCAGGGTGTTCCAACCCAATCGATAAACGCACCAGATCGAAAGTAAGCCCACTCTCGCGCTGTTGTTCTTCAGTCAATTGGGAATGCGAAGTCGAGGCGGGATGAAGAATTAAACTTTTGGCATCACCCACATTGGCCAGATGTGAAAACAGGGATATATTGTCGATAAGTTTTACCGCTGCATCATAGCCGCCTTTAATGCCGAAAACCACCATGCCGCCAAATCCGTTTTTGAGATATTTACTTGCGACTTTGTATGATGGATCATCCGGTAATCCCGGATAGCGGACCCAGGCAACCCGTTTGTCTTTTTTAAGAAATTCCGCGACTTTTTTAGCGTTTTCCGAATGTTTTTGCATCCTAAGCGGAAGTGTTTCGATCCCCTGAATGAAGATCCAGGCGTTATCCGGTGAAATCGCGGCGCCGAGATTGCGGAGCGGCACCGTGCGCAACCGAAGCGCAAAGGCGATAGGCGCCAGGGGTTCCGGCAGATCATAGGCCCATTTTAAACCGTGATAGTTCGGATCAGGTTCGGTAAATAACGGAAATTTTTCATCTTTCCAGTCGAATTTTCCATTTTCGGTAACAATCCCGCCAATGGCGGAACCATGGCCACCCAGCCATTTGGTAAGCGAATTGATGACAATATCCGCTCCGTAATCAATCGCTCTTAAGAGATATGGCGTGGTAAAGGTTGCATCAACCACCAGCGGCAATTTATGGGCATGAGCAATCGCTGCCACTTCGGCGATATCGGTAAAATCAAGAACCGGATTACCGATTGTTTCCATATAAAGAAGTTTGGTTTTTGATGTAATTGCTTTTTCAAAGTTCTTCGGGTCTTTGGGATCGACAAACTTCGTGGTAATACCAAATTGGGGAAAGATTGCTTCGAACATCGTATAAGTGCCGCCATAGAGATTGTTGGCGGAAACGATTTCATCACCGTTTTTGGCAATATTGATTATCGTGTAATGAATGGCGCTGGTTCCCGAGGCAAGCGCCACTGAAGCGGCTCCGCCTTCGAGAGCGGTCACCCGTTCTTCAAGAACGGCCTGAGTGGGGCCTCCAAGACGCGTATAAATATTGCCAAGCTCCCTTAACCCGAAAAGATCGGCCGCGTTCTTGGTATTTTTAAACACATATGAGCTGGTACGATGCACTGCCACGCCCCGCGATGTAGTGGTTGGGTCCGGAACCTGTCCGGCATGAAGAGAAAGTGTTTCAAACCGATAATTTTTCCCCATCTTCATTCTCCTTTATTATTTGAAATTGCATTTAATACCAATAAAACCTATTGGTTTAATAAGAATTATTACAATAATTATACTAAGCCGAAAAGACGGTGTCAAGTAATTCATTTGATATATTTCCAGCAAAAAAACGAAAGAACGTTCTCAAGTTTTTTCCGGTTGTTTTCGGAACCAGTGACATCGGGCTTGCTTTTGGCATAAATTATCCATAGTTTTGCGAGGAAGGAGGCATCCGACGAAATAAATTTGACCAACTAAAAGCAGGAATGCTATCCGAAATATTTACGCTTGAATCAACCGAATTCTGTGAAAGGAGTTATTCATCATGAAATTGATTATTATCGCCGGTCCGCCATCAGCCGGCAAGACCGCATTGATTAAACAGATCGTTAACAATTTGAAGAACGAACTGAAGATTTCTTTTCTCAAAATCGATGTGGTAAAAGCCTATGAAGATGTTGAACTAGAGAATGAGTTTGGGATTCTGACCAAAAAAATCTACTCGGGGGATCTTTGCCCGGATCATGCCGGAGTAATGGTCTTGGGGGACGCCATTGAGTGGGCGGAGGAAAATCATACTGATTTATTTATCGTGGAGAGCGCCGGTTTATGTTTGCGTTGCTCGCCGTATCTAAATCAAGGCCTTGGAATTGTCGTACTCAGTTCCATCTCCGGCATCCACGCCCCGGAAAAGATGGGGGCCATGGTCAGCCTGGCTGACATAGCGGTGGTTACCAAAATCGATCTGGTCAGCCAGGCTGAACGGGAGGTTTTGATCCAGAAGATCAAAGAGATCCATCCCTCGGTCATCCTGCTTGAGACCAATGCCCTGCAAGGAACATCTTTACAGCGGCTTTACGATTTGATCCGGAATTCCGAAGAAATCAGCCCGGAAAACTTGATCTTGAAAGGGAATCCGCCACTAGGCACCTGCACCATTTGCGTCGGGAAAAAGGATATTGGTTGGAAGCGCCATTTCGGGGTGGTCAAAAAACTCGACGGTCAGATTGCAGACTATTTATATCGGGGTGAGTGAAGATGACTTTAGTAAAATTATGGCATCCGCCGGGGAAAAACTGCGGCCTTTGCGGTAATGACAGTTGCCAGGAGTTTGTCCGTTCGGTGATCAACGCCGAAAAGGCTTATAATGATTGCCCTTTCTACCAAAAGGAAAAGAATGAATCCGAAGGTCAAATGCGGGAGGCAATTTATACTAATGTTGACGTCCTGGGCCATCCCTATGATTTTGTGCTCAGCCCCATCCCGGGTGAAATATCCGCCCGTAAAATCGTACTCCCCTTTCGGGCTGATCTGGTGGAGCGGATGGCCATCCAAACGGGAGATTATGTTTTAGGTCGGCCCATGGGCGCCGGATGCCCGATTCCCCATGTACTGGAGGTCATCGAGGCTGATCCGGTGACGGGAATCCTCTCTACCTGGGTGGTTGGACCCAAAATCTCCCGGGAGAAGGAAGTCAAAGATGTAAAAGCCTACCATATGATTGGTTTTGACGGTGTGGCCCAGAACATTGCTAAAGAGCCCACCGTGGGCTGCCGGGTGACATTTTTACCGGGATGTTGCATGATGAATTTAAACCACACGGGCCTGGTCAACATGGCTTTGCAAAAGAGTTACGGCCTGCAGATCCGTATTGAGGATATCCGGATTTTAGCCGGTATCAATGGGTTAGCCGCCAATTAAT
>JAEZJQ010000147.1 GCA_023436305.1 Bacillota bacterium | reverse complement strand
ATCGGTCCCCATGGCCTTAAATTCTTCAATGATTAACCGGCCATATATGTCATCCCCAATCATTCCTGCAAAAGCCGTGTTAACTCCCCATTTGGAGAGCAAATAAGCTGCGTTGGCCGCCGGGCCTCCACCTGCTTCATAAGAAGTTTGGATCTCCAGTTTGGAATTTTCCGTTGGGTAGTAAGGTAAGGGCAGGCTTATATCGTAGACGGCAAGGCCTATGCAGAGAATTTCAGTCATGTTTGCAGGGGACTCCTTTCGCTTTGGATTTATGAAGGCGCCAATCACTTCACCATCCCAAACACATCCGCCACCACAACCTGCCGCCTGCAATGCGGACAAAGCATCCGATACATATCTTCCCTTCTCAAATTATCTTTAACAGGCGCCGGAGGCGCGGTTTGCTTATATCCCTGTTTCACCAAAACCAACGCCGGTAAACCATACGCATAAGCACCCAACCGATCCGCCAGCCAGATCAGGTGATCCCGGCAGGCGATGGTTTCGCCGCAGCCTTCACAAAAGATAAGTTCTTTCTCAATGGTCTCCACCAACGATTCCGGAGTGAAAGTGGAGGGGATCATTTCATTGACCAGACGGATTCCCTGCCCGGTCATGCACTTCTCCTGGCATTGGCCGCAGCCGATACAATGGGCGTATTTAATCGTAAGTTCCCGTTTCCCGATATCCCGAAAATCCGTTAATTCCAAAGCTCCAGCCGGGCAAGCCTGAACACAGGCGCTGCAGCCGGTACAGTTTTCAGCATGGTAATGAGGACGGCCACGGAATTGCTTCACCGGTTCATAGGTTTTAAACGGGTACTTGGTGGTATAGGGTTTCGAAAAAAAGGAACGAAGCGCTTCACTGATTTCTCGAATTTTTGGCAGTTTCATCGTTTAGTCCTCTTTCAATGGAAAATCCGTAGGATCGGCGTAAGCCGGTACTGCTAATTCATCATTCACCAGCGCTTCGGCCAGAGCGATTTTGCGGTGATAGGCGGCCCGGGCGATGGCGTGGGCCGATACCGGGGCGGTAACCAGAATGATCCCCATGCACAATAAAGCTTTGTAACCGGAAGAATTAAAACCGAAGAAAACAAAAACCCCCAACAATATAACGGCGGAACCGAAGGTGGCACACTTGACGGCGGCTTGCAACCGGCTGTAAAGATCCGGCAATCGAATAAGTCCCAAAACGCCAAGCAATTCAAAGATTAATCCGATTCCCATAACAATATACGCAATCCACTGGTTACTCATCAAGGGACCTTCCTTCCAGTAATTTGGCCAGGGCGATGGTTCCGATAAAACCCTGCAAGGCCCAGGCAATGGAAATATCAATAAAATGCGGCGTTTTCCCGATGACCGCCATGAACGCGCAGACTCCAATCAATACCATTCCGAAAATGTTTAAAACCACGATTCGGTCGGCGGCGGAAGGCCCGACAGCCATTTTGACCACCAGCAATACAATACAGAATAATAATACATTCAATAATTGATAAGTCAAGGGGATGGCCATGAATATAAAATTGATCCCCAAACAAGCGCCGGTAACGAGTAAGATTGCCAGCCAGTTTCCATACTTCATTCAAAAATCTCCCTTAATCGTTTTTCAAATTTTTGCCCGATAGCGGCTGTATTCTCGTCCAGATCCCGGCCGGGTACCTGGAGGCAATGGACGAAAAGAACTCCTTTGGTTTCATCGACATCGACGGTTAAAGTTCCTGAGGTCAAGGTGATGGAGTTGGCTAGAATAGTCAAGGCCGTATCACTGTGTAAACCGGTTTTAATTTGAACTACCTTTGAGATTATGGGACATTTGGGCCTCAGAACAAGGAATAACATATCGAAATTAGCCTTCACCATCTCCCAAACCAGGACCAGGAAATAGATCACCAGTTGGAAAAGCTTTTTGAACCCCAGGCGAATTTTGGTGGAATCGAATAAAACCTTGCTCAGTAAAGTGACCAGGAAGGCCACAATAATCCCGGCCACAATTTCCTGGAGATCGGTGAACGAGGTCATCATTAGCCAGACGATGAGCAAGATAATAAAAATGGCGAATCGATTATTGACCGTTAGATATTTCATGGCCGGCCTCCGGGAAAATATTTTAAATATGCGGGACGATTTTGTATGGTTCCTGCCACTTTATCAAGGGTCCATTCATTAATGTCCGGTATGATTAAGAGGGCGTTTAAGATACACAACACCGCCAGAAAAATCATGGCGCTATTCATACTAAACGGAACTTTTACAGGATTTGTCCGGGTTTCATTGGAATCGGAATCGCTCCGGGTAAAGTGTTTCTGGACTTTTAAAAACACCGCCAGAGTCAGTATCGAAGCTATAGCGGCCAAAAGAGCGTAAACCGGCTGATGGGCTTGCATGGCGGCCAGAATGATCATTAATTTGCTAAAGAACCCGTTAAAAGGCGGAATACCGGAAATGGATAAAGACGCAATCATCGAGGTAACAAAAGATGGTTTTAATTTTTTACGAATCCCGTTCATCTCCCGAAGATCCCGGGTGCCGAAGGCATGCTCAATACTGCCGGAATTTAAAAACAACAAGGATTTCATGAGACCATGATTCAGCATATGAAAAACGGCTCCCAGGATTCCCAAGGGAGTTCCCAGTCCCAAGCCCAGGAAAATATAACCGA
Organism: Bacillota bacterium; assembly: GCA_023436305.1. Taxonomy (GTDB): domain Bacteria; phylum Bacillota; class UBA4882; order UBA8346; family UBA8346; genus JAEZJQ01. The sequence continues at coordinate 25,570 of JAEZJQ010000147.1, read as the reverse complement.
TTTGGCTGATGCTGGAATATGCCAATAACCGTTTAAAGTCAAACTGCAACTTGGCCATTAACACACCCACGAATATTGAAATGGTTCCCAGGATCAGAAAGACATTCAATACTGCCCGGGAGATAGGAAAGACATTAAAAAATAACCGGGTTAAGGCATACACTCCCAATATTCCCGAAACTCCCGAAAGTATGGCCGAAGCCGGCGCCGGAGCAGCGGAATACGCATCCGGCATCCAGGTATGAAAAGGGACGAGAGCCACTTTTAAACCAAAGCCCACCAATAACAAGCCGTAGACAAAATGAATCAAAAATCCTTGATTGGAGTTTATGCTGCGGCCAAGATCAGCCATGTTTAAAGTGGAGGTCATGGCGTAAAGGATGCCAATCGCCAGTAAAATAAACATGGAACTTAAGGAGCCTATCACCGCATACTTGAAAGCGGCTTCCAATTCTTCGGCTTCGCAGCCAAAGCCAACCAAGGCATAAGCGGCCAGCAAGGTAATTTCTAAAAAGATAAACAGATTAAAAAAATCGCCGGTAAGGATAAATCCATTCATCCCGGTGAGCATAATCATGAAAAGCGCGTAAAACTTCCAAAGATCAGTATAACGGGTCATATAGCCGATGGAAAAGACCAATGCCGCCAATGCAATGAGGTTTAACGTAATCAGCGCGAAAGATGCCAAATAATCCACTACGAAACCGATGGTCCATAAAATCTTCCAGTTGCCAAGGGTATAAAGAATTGGGCGATTGGTTTTGCTGACCAGTATGAAGGAGATGATGGCCAGGGTCAACAAAACGGCGCTGGCCAATATCCCGGTATAAGAAGCCAACCGTTTTCCTTTCCGGCAAAAAAATGTGATTAAAATCGCGGCGGTTAATGGTATAAGAACAAAAAGGGGAAGGATCATCCCTTTAATCTCCTTATCTGCGTGATATCAAAAGTTTTATATCTCGCGTAAATCCCCAACGCTAAACTCACCAAGAGCACGGTAAGGGCCAGCTCGATGATAATGGAGGTCGCCACCAAGCCTTGCGGCAAAGGATCAACCATGACTGGCGCGTGGGCGCCGGCGGCTTTGTTTGTTTCCAACAGCGGGGCGATCCCGTCATGACGATAAGCAATCAGAATAAAAAAGAGGTTAACCGCATAGCCCATGAGATTCAAACTAATGATAATTTTGATCAGGTTTTTTTTGGTGAGCAGGCCGTACACACCGGTTAAAAATAAACCAAAACATAACAAATAAACAACCACGGTTTTACCTCCCTTGACTGCGAAACTCCACCAGGTAATAAAAACCGATGTACAACAATATGCCGACATTCAATCCGATGCAAAGATTGATTAAGGGAATGGTGCCTCCCGATAAGATTTTAAAATGATGCCCTTTGGCCAAAAAGTTTACGAAAAACTTCCCGGCAATCAGTAATCCGAGCCAACCGATTAGCAGAAAACCGAAAATTCCGCTGGCCATCAATTTCCGGAGCCACTCCGGATTCATTCGCCGGCGAATATATTCCCTGCCATACGCCAGAATCAAGTGGATAAAGGCCAGCGCTATCATTAATCCACCCGCGAAACCGCCTCCGGAAGCGATGTGTCCGTGAACCACCAAATAAAAGCCATAAAGCAGGATGAACCAGGCGCTTAAGCGGGCGGTTGTTTTTACAATAATTGACATGCCACCGGTTTTATTATCCATGGTCTTTCCTTCCCATATTACGGGTGATGGTCAGCGCGCCCAAAATGCCCGTAAAAATTATAATTGCTTCACCAAAAGTATCATAAACACGATAATCCAGGATAATCCCGGCAACCAGATTCGTGGCCCCCGTTTCTTGAGCGCCGTGGGTCACATAATGTTCGGCGTTTTTAAGCGAATGATTACCGAAGGCGGGTAAATCTTTCAATGCAAAATAGCCCATTCCAAGAATAATTGTGAGTATGAAAATCGTGTTGATTTTTCGGACAATACCGTCCGGTAATTGTATACTTTCATTATCCGGTTTCATTCGGTTCATCACGGTAAAAGCCAGGCCCAGAATTAAAATCTCATAAATAAATTGCGCCAATGCCAGATCCGGAGCCTGTAAAATTAAAAAAGCCAACGATAAACCCAATCCCACCATTCCCAGAATGATTATGGAGGATAGGGTGTCTTTGATCTCAAGACAGAGTATAGCCCCCACGATCATGATTGCCAGTAATCCGCTAATCCAAATATCTACGGGCATAAGAGCACCCCCCGATGATTTATATCAATTCCATGATTTTCTTTATTTACACCGAACCCGTATCGGATTTAGTATGTTTGGATAGAAGACTACCGTCTGAGCAACATCATCATGACCAGGATAAAACCAACAATTACCCAGGTGGCATAAGTCGTTAAAACACCGGTATGGGATTTTTGAATCAAAATTCCGATACTATGGACTATTTTTCCAGTCCAATCGTAAATATCAAAAGTTTTTTTCAAAGCTAAATCATAGATGGTTTTTAAGGGACTCATGAAACGAATGTCATCATAAAAATAGGCGCCGTTGGCGGTGAAATGTCCGGTATCCTCCTGGCCGCCCACGTAATTTTGGTCAAAACGGATTTTGCGGAATGCAAAATATCCCAAGGCAGCCACGGCCAATCCGATGATGAGAAGATAGAGCATACGAAAAGGTTGGTAAAAACCCGGTGCCAGGCCACTGATTTCCATATTTCCACCTAAAATCGGACCCAGTAAGCCTTTGATCATGAATGGAAAAGCGAAAACCCCCAACAGGAGACACAAAGCGGATAAAATGATGGTTACCAGCCAATTATTCGGACTTATTTCAGTTACTTGCCCGGAACTCGGCCGGTTTTTCCCGAAATAAATCGTATATAAGAATTTCATGAAAGACGCCAAGGTTAGTCCACTGCCGAATACGGCAATGATTAAGCAGAGAATGTAAACCATTTGTAGCCAAACGGGTTTTTCCTGCGCGCCCATGACTAAGCTTTGATAAATCAACCATTTTGATACAAAACCGTTAAACGGCGGAAGGCCGGAAATCGCTAAAGCGCCCACCAGCGAACTGATGAATGTCCAGGGCATATTTACCGCTAATCCGCCCATTTTATCCAATTCCGCCGTGCCGGTTCGTTTTTCAACCGAGCCAAAGGATAAAAACAAGTTGGATTTATATAAAGTATGATTGATTAAATGAAAAAGGCCGCCTGTGATTCCCACCGGATTGCCGGTTCCAATCCCTAAAATCATATATCCCACCTGGCTCACCGCATGATAACCCAACAATCTTCGTCCGTTATGCTGGATAAGGGCCATCATCACCGCGGTAATGATGGTTAAAGCCCCGATGACCATCACTATCAAGTTTAAAACAAATGGCACCGCGAAAATACCATTCAACATCCGGGCCAACAGATAGATTCCCAACAATTTATCCAATGATGCCGGTAAAATGGCTACCCCTTCGATAGGGGAACTCCCGGCAAAGACCGGCACCCAAGTATGCATGGGAAATCCGCCCGCTTTGGTTAACGCCGCCAGCAATAGACAGAAAAAGGCCAACAATGACCAGAAATCGCCAACTTTCAATGCCGGCCCATAAAGCTGAAAACTTTCCTGATGATCGAACCAGATAATCGCCAGACCGATGATTAATAAAACATCGGAACCGCCGACCATTAAAAAAGTTTTTTTAGCGGCGGCGCCGCCCTCCGGAGTCCCGGTTAACAAGGCATAAAAATATAACATCAAGCCGGAAATACCCCAGAAAATAACGAAGGAAATCATTTGGCCGCTTATCACCACGCCGGTGGCTAAACCGATACTGAGCAGAATCAGTAATAAGGATTTCCCCTCGTAATCCGGTGAAGTATTCCGCAAGGCGTAAATGTAAATCAATAAACCTAAGATACAAATGAACAGAACAATTAACCGCGCTAGGGCATCCAGTTTCAAAAGGGAAGTGTCCAATGCCGGATAGGTAAAAAGCAGCATCGCGATTCCAAGGTTACCGCAAAGTAATATAACTCCGAATACTTTTTTAAGCGGGTTCGGCAGGAAGAACCCGGTTAAGCCAAGGATAATTGGGGCTAAAGTAATGAACAACAGCAGTTTGGTTACCATAAAATGCCCTCTTTGTCACATTCTTTTTTTAGATCCAGCGTTTTTTGGCGAGATAAGGCCAGTAAATCAATGGATAAGGATTGATTACGGTCATCAACCAGCCGAATCGCCCGTTCGGCGCAACAATAGCAAGGATCGATGGAAGCGGTGGTAATCAAGACGTCGGATAAGGGCTGATTGATGCAAGATGCTTCAAAGGTTGGAATGTTCATATAGCTCGGCGCTCTTACCTTATGTCTAACGGAACGGTTGGTACCATCAGTACGCACGTAATGAATAACCTCGCCCCGGGGGGCCTCGTATCTGCCGATTCCCTGCCCTGGTGAAATTTCTTTTATATCCAAGTAGTACGGTCCTTTGACGGCCTTCAATCTAGCGGTAACCTGCCCAATAATTCCAATTGATTCTATAACTTCTAATACCCGGACCACTAATTTATCGAAAACATCACCGTTTTTCATGGTAATTACTTTAAAATCAACCACTCCGTAAGCGGCCATCGGTTCGTCTTTTCGGACATCGATGGCTATTCCCGAAGCGCGTGCGGTGGGTCCGACAGCGCCGTAATCAATGGCGGCTTCCTTGGAAAGCACTCCCACACCTTTCAAACGGCTTTGGAGGACCGGATCGTCACCCGCCGCCTTGATAATCATATCCATTTTCTTCTTAACGGGGTTCAGCTTTTCATTGATCACCGGTAACAGGGAATCATCCACATCCCGCCGGACTCCCCCGGGCCGAATCATCCCGTAATGGTTCCGGTTTCCGGAAATCAGCTCCATCAACTCAAGAACCGGTTCCCGGTATTTCCAAGCCCACATCCACAAGGTATCGTAACCGATGAAGTGCCCGGCCAAACCCAACCACAATAAATGGCTATGCAACCGTTCCAATTCTCCGATTAAAGTCCGGATATACTTGGCGCGCTCCGGGATCTCTATTTTATCAACATCCTCCAGAGCATGGGCGTGAGCCAGGGGGTGGGAGGTGGAACAAATACCGCAAATCCGTTCCACGGCAAAAATGGCCTGGTCAAAAGTTCTCTGTTCGCAAAGTTTTTCAAGCCCCCGATGCATCCAACCGGTCTCCATTTCGATACCGACGACCTTTTCGCCTTCCACTTTCAATTTAAAGTATTCCGCTTCCTCGAGTAGAGGATGAAAGGGGCCAATCGGCAGATTATAGCTCTCCTGTGGACTACTCATTGGTTTTTCCTCTCAATGCGTAATGGAAATTCCGGAATTTCCTCATTTTCCTCTTTTAACAACGGCTTAAGATTGGGATGCCCCCGGAAGGCAACGCCGAACATGTCGTGGATCTCCCGCTCGATCCAGGAAGCGGCCTTGGTCAGCGGAGTAATGGAAGTAACCACCGGATTGGTCCGGCTGGTCTTGACCGTGGGGCAGAAATAGCGTCCTTCGCGATCATCGGAGAAATGGTACATGACTTCGATTCCATCGTAGACCTCCATTCCGGTGGCGGTGGATAAGCGGCACCCCAATTCTTTAATCAGGAATTGGGCTATCTCTACCAAATCCCGGTCCCGGATGGAGAAATACAGACGGTGGCCGTTTTGCGCGCTGGCCGTTATATTGCCGGCATATTTATCCATGAATTCAGTATAAGTCATCGTAATTGCTCCGTTAATTGAATAATCCCGTTAATCATTTCTTCCGGTTTGGGCGGACAACCGGGAATATAGATGTCCACCGGAATGATATTCGATAATGGACCGGCTTTGGTATAACTGTCTTTAAAGGTAGCGGCCCCTACCGGGCATGCGCCTATCGCCACTACAAAAATGGGTTTCGGGGCTTGCTCATAAACGCGCCGGACCCGGGTGGAGATTTTTTTGCTGACTAGCCCGGTGACCAGCAACACATCCGCATGCCGAACCGAACCTACCAGTTTAATCCCGAAACGCTCGATATCGTATTTGGGAGTGAGCAGATCCAGAAGTTCGATATCGCAATTATTACATGGCGCCGCGCTTACATGAAACACCCATAATGATTTTTTTAAGATCCGATTGTATAATCCCATATCAGACTCCTATTACCGCTAAAATTACACCCAGTAAAGCGACAAACGCCAATGGTTTCCAGAAAAACCGGATGATACTGTTGATTTTGAGCCGGGGATTGGTATTGCGGATAATAATCATTAAAATGATCACTCCCAGATACTTTAAAATCCCCATGAAGGTTCCCAACCACGTTGCTCCGGTGACCCCGCCCAAGAATAACACCACTACCGTTAACGGTAAGATCATATAAAGCATATTATAGGCGATTTTCCAACACCCCAGCAACGGCCCGCTATACTCGGTCATGAAGCCGCCCACCAGTTCCGTTTCCGCTTCCGAGACATCGAAAGGCGTTAGCCCCATTTTGGCTTGAATGCAAAGGAGCATTACCGCAAATCCGATCAATCCGGAGACTGAACCGATGACTGCCCCGTGCGTGTCCTGCCAGTCAAGGATTCCGGTAATTTTTACGATAAAACCCGTCTTAATGATGGGAATAAGGATGCTCAAGAAAAATGGCAATTCGTAGGCGATAAGCAAGTTGATCTCCCGTCCCGATCCAAAACCGGCATATACGTTCCGGGAGGAAAAACCGCCGATGATGACGCTCACCGTGAAAAAAAGCAGCAGATAAATAAAGAACAATAAATCCCCTACCTTATCCGACTTTAAAAACGCCGCCGAACCGATGATGAAAGAGGCCAATGTGGTTACTGCAACCGCCGTCAAAGGCGCCGCTATATATATTGGGATGAAAGAATTCTTAATTAATATGGTTTCTTTGCCAAATAGTTTTAAGATGTCGGTGATACTCTGATGCCAAGGAGGACCCACCCGGAATTGAAAACGGGCCGATACTTTACGGTTGAATGCCGCCATCAATGAACCCGCCAGGACGGAAAATAGAAAACCGGGAAAAATCAATAAATAAAAGACCTCTTTAAAAACCTCTTTAAAAATCTCTTTAAAAATCATCCCAACTTCTCCTTGGAACGCCAATTTGGAGTTTTCACCAGCAAATAATCCCCCACCAAAAATTCATTGGCCTCTAAAACTTCCGGGGAGCATTCCACCATTTGCAAGGTTCCGGCGGGCGCGGTTTTCACGCATAACGGCACATAATCCGGATTGTCCTTTAATGGATTCAAACAATAATCACACTTGGAAGTCACATAATTCATGACTTCCGGAAAAATCGTCCCGAAAGGACAGGATAAAACACAAGAACGGCAACCGATACAGCGCATATTATACCGTTTCATTAAATGATTCGTTTGCCGTTCCAAAGCTTCCCGGGGGCAGGATTTCATGCAATGGGATTCCTTGCATTGCCGGCAGTACACTGAAAATTCCACAGCTTCCAATAAAGCATATTCGCCCCGGTTGTGAGTATGATACAAATACTCACATTGGATGTTACCCAATTGATTCCTTTGAGGCAATAATTGAACCAGATCGATGAATAATTTTTTCATTCCCAAATATTCTCCTTATCTTTCAACTGTGCATAAGTAAATACCGGGCCATCCTTGCAAGCGTAATATCCATCAATCATACAATGGCGGCATTGTCCGATACCGCAATACATCTTTTTTTCCATGGAGAGATAAATATTCTCATCGCGAAACCCTTTCTTGAGTAACGCTAAAGTGCCGTATTTCATCATGATTGGAGGGCCACAAACCACGGCAATGGCAGAGCCGGCATCCAAATCCACCTCGTCGAGAAGTCCGGGAACCAAACATACTTTGTCATATACTTTATCGAGCCAGCATTGCCCTTCGGGTACTTTATCAACACTACGGCGCAGGGCCACTTTTTTATGCCCGGCCCAGTCATCAAATTGCGTTTTATAGATGAAATCCTCCGGGGTCCGGCACCCGAAACAAACCCAGATTCGTTGATAATCCTCACTGTCATGCAACATCGAAAGCAATAAGGAACGAAGCGGGGCCAGACCTACTCCGCCGCCCAGGATTACGATATTTTGATTTTTAAACCGGTCCAGCGGATAAGCGTTGCCGTAAGGGCCTCTAATACCCAAAACATCGCTTTTACCGATTTTCTGGTGGAGGTGATGGGTAACCAAGCCCGTATCCATAATGGTTACTTCCAGTATATCGTTTTGATAATGAGAACAAGAAGGGGTGAACGGAGCTTCTCCCACCCCCGGGACCGTTACTTCAATGAATTGCCCGGTCCGAAAATGAAATTCCTTTTCCGGCTTCATCACAAATGTTTTGATCCGGGGAGATTCCTGAATTACTTCAAGGACTTCCGCCGCAATGACCTCATAAGGATTTTGATCTTTCATCATTTCCACCCGGCTATATTTATGAATTGACAGCTAAAAATGAGCAATCGGATCCCGGTTATAAATAATTATGTTACAGTGCATTTTTTAACACTGTTCATTTTTGCTGGTCCCTACTCGAAACCACGGTCTCGCGGATGTCGATGGCGGCGGGGCAGGCTGCGATGCAACGGCCGCAACCGGTACAACCGCTTTTGGAAAAGTTTTCGACCATAACGGAAAACTTGCAGAGATAACGATGCCGGAAACGTTGCCATAAAATGGGACGCGGCGATCCGCCTCCGGCTACTTTGGCATATCCGGTGTGTTGGCATGAATCCCAGGTTTTTAATTTACGAAATTCCTTTGGCTTTTCAGTCAAATCTTTCATGAGAATGCAATAACAGGTCGGACAGATATAACAACATCCGCCACATTCAACACAAGTTTTAGCAAAATCAAGCCAGGGATTATTCCCCAAACTGTCCGCGATTTCGCGATTAAATGGATACGATAAATACTTTTGGTTTTGCTTCGTTAATGATTCCTTAATTCGCTTACGGTTTTGGGGTATCTCCGTTTGAACCGGCCCGGGGGTATCGCTCAATGGAATATACTGTTTCATGAGCCCGATAAGTTCCTCGCCTTTGGGGGTTTTGGCCTGGAGATGGAAACCGGCCCCGGTTTGAATCATATTAAGGTCGTAATTGAATTCGGGATAGGGTTCCAGGCCCACCAGATTGCAGTGGCAAACGGGGGATATTTCGGTGCAATCGGCGCCGATGATATAGGTGGCTTCCCGCTGGTTTTTATAATTTATGTCCGTAAAATTATTATCATCCAGCAAAGCGCGGTCAAGAATAACTAAAGCATGTAAATCACAATTCTTGACCCCAAAAATAATTCGTTTTTTATAATTGGTTGCTGTTAATGGAAGTACTTGATCGGAGGGGGGATAAAGATAAGTCTTCAAAGGATCGATTGGGCGATAGGACGCAATAACCCATTCATCATTGGGATTATATGATGTTAATGTAAGATATTCACCATTGTTCTTTTTGGCCGGGATCAGAATGTCAAATTCTTTACAAATAACATTCATGAACTCCTGGAAAGCTTTTGCAGTTACGATCATGCTCCTCATCCCTTAATCATTTTAATATTATTATATTAGAGATTTGGCTTTGGAGTCGGTTGGATTATTCAATCGTAGCTGTGATCATATTTCAAAGAAACAAAAAACCTTTCACCGATTAGGGACGAAAGGCTGTGATACTACCCTACTTTCTTTAACCCATATTGATCGGAATTTTCAATCAATGGATATTTAAGTTTAATTATACAATTGTTTCCGATGAACTGTCAAGTTGTTTTGACTGTAAAATTGGTTCGGTGATAAGAAACCGTACATTGCCGGATAAACTTAATTTTAAATTGTACCGATGTGACAATTATGGTATAGTGGGTTTAGTTAAAACAGGAGTGATATCATGAAATATCCAATTTGGTTAAGTTTCGTACTCATCATCTGCCTGATTCCCGCCCTCGGTCCGGCGTCGCTTGCCGCCCAGACTCCAAAACAAGTTTTGATTTTGGACATTCCCCGGTTTGATCTGGCGGAGATCGCGGCGCCGGAAAACGCGGGTCAGTACCCCAATCTGGTAAAACTAGTCGAAAGCAGTGCCGCCGGGATAATGACCACGGCGTTGCCCGACCCGTTAACACTGGATCGCATTTATTTAAGCATCAACAGCGGCAATCAGTTAAAGAGCCCCCGCGATGGTTATACCGTTTATAATGCCGCTGAGGAAGTCAGACGGCAGGCGTCGGGGGATTTATATCAAAATTTGACCGGGATCAAAGTTCCGGCGGATAGTGCCCTTAACATGCAACTGCCTCTTATCGAGCAGGCGAATGACAGTACGCTTCGGATAAGTTTGGGTTTGTTCGGGAAGCTGGTCCATGGCAATTCTTTGCAAACCGCCGCCATCGGGAATGCTGATGCCGATATTTTAAACCGCTATGGGGCGGCGATGGTGATGGATGAAAATGGCCTCATCGATTGGGGAGCGGTGGGGCCGGAGACTTTAATGAACGATCCGGAGTTTCCTTATGGCCGGAGAACCGACCCTGCCAAAATAGTTTCATATTGGCGTGATTTTAAAAATAAAGCGCAAGTTGTCCTGATTACCTGCGGAGATCTGGAACGTCTGGAACGTTACGGGGATTATTTAAGCAAAAAGCGTTGGGATTTTTACCGTAGGGAGGTATTGCGAAACTACGATCAACTCCTTGGTGAATTATTATCAGAAATTGATTTTCAACATACTTTACTGGCGGTGTTTACCGCTTTACCGCCGGGAAAAGAGCAGACGCTAGGATCGCGGTTAAGCCCGGTACTTGTTAAAGGTCCGGGTTATGAAGCGGGGTTGCTTTATTCCCGTAGTACCCGTAAGGCGGGGATTTTGACCAGTTACGATCTGCCGGTGACCTTGCTTAATTTTCTAAACATCAACACCCGGGGTTTATATAATGGCTCCAGCCTAAGAGTAACCCCGGGAAAATGGCAAGAGATCCCGCAGGAGCAGGAAAGATTGATTAAAAATTACAATTTCCGTTGGCCGCTGTTAACCGGTTATGGTTATCTGCTTCTGGGACTGTTTTTGATGATGGTGGCCGGGCTAATCTTCGGTTTCAAGCCCCGTGTGATCCGGGGCCTGGAATACAGCTACCTTTTTTTGTTAACCATTCCGGCGGTATTTTTAATCGAAGCGCTGATCAACCCATTGGATTGGTTCTCCATCGCCGGATGGACTTTGGGTTTGGCCGGGCTCATTTTCTGGGGCGCGTGGCTTGGTTCGGGACGGAAGTTTTTGGGGGCTTTAGGCCTGATCAGCGCCTTTACTTTGGCAATGATTATCATTGACGGGTTTTGCAACGGTTATTTCGAATTAAGGTCGTTTTGGGGGTATTCGGCGGTGGCTGGAGCCCGTTTTTACGGTATCGGCAATGAATATCTGGGGTTCTTATTTGGCGCGTACATCGTAACCGTCTCGGTGAATTATGAACGGATGCTTAGCTGGAAAATCAGCCGTTACCGCGTTCAATTGCTGTGGTTGGCGGTAGCTTTAATCACCATGCTTATTATTCACCCCAATTTGGGAGCTAAAGTCGGGGGCGGGATAACCGCTTTGCTTGGCTTGAGCATCACTACCTATCTTTGGCTGGGCCGTCCGGTCCGTTTCCGGGAGATTGCCGGCCTGGTGGCGGCATTGATTATTATGTTGTCCTTGGTAGGGTGTTGGGACTTTTATATTAACCGAAATTCAAGCACTCACTTTGGCCAGTTACTGGAATTCATCAGTAACAGCGGTTTCAACAACTTCATGGAACTCATCAGTCGGAAATTGCAACTGAATCTCCGCTTAATCGATTATTCCGGATGGACCAAGGTTTTAATCGGAGTCCTGCTAATGGTTCCGATACTATACAAGAAACCTCCCGCAGCGGTGGCCGCGTTACTCCAAAAACACCCCGGAATAACCCGTGGTTTTCTGGGATTATCCATCACCGCTCTGATTGGACTATTGGTCAATGATTCCGGAATTGTCACCGCCGCTACCATGTATATTTTCGGGGTAATTATGTTGATGCCGGTAATCGTTGAACAAGTGACCGATTCATTGAATGAATAAATGAAAACTGTGAATTGATGAGAGGGTAAATCTTGATGTTCAAACCGGGAATAATGCGCATCATATGGATTATAACAATGGGGTTAATGATCCCGGGCGCCGCATGGGCGTTGCCGGTGGATACGGAACAAACTGATGCAAGTGAAGGATGGCCTCTGGTCATCGTTGCCGTCGATAAGATGGACAGTCTGGAATTGTTGAGTTGCAATTTGCCGGGCGTTCAAAAGCTTTTAACTGAAGGAGCTTGCGGATTAATGAATATCCGCAGCGGGAAGGGTTATACCGATTCGGCCAGCGGCTATTTAACGCTGGGAACGGGTAGCCGGAGCACTATGCCGGGGTTATCCGGGAGCACCTATAAAATTGGGAATGGCAGGTTGCCCGGCGGGAATGCGGGTTCCTATTTGCAATGGAGCTTGGGGGGGATGGCCGGAACTTTGGGGCGCGAGAATCTGGTTGTCCCGGAAATCGGATGGATTAAAAACCAGGCCCGGCTCGCGGATTACCAGGTCAATCCCGGACGGCTGGGTGCTGTTTTTCATGAAAATGGCTGGCGGACTTGCTTGATAGGCAATCTTGACAATATCACCACGCTCTACCGCCCCGGCGGTTTACTGTTGATGGATCGCAGGGGAGTCATCGATGAAGGCCAAATCAGTAAATCCATTCACTGGATTGAACCCGGATTTCCCTATCGATACCGTTTCAGTACCGATAAAGTCATGGATGAACTTTCCGTCCGACTGGCTTCCCGCAAGATTATTCTGGTGGAATTCGGGGATTTTTTCCGGCTGGATGCTTACCGGGAAGAGATGAAGCTCGCCCGCTATGAAGTGTTGAAACAGAACATCTGGTTAAGTTTTGACTACTTTTTAACCCGGCTATTTCGCTTGAGGGCAGAAAAACGGTTTACGTTGGTGGTTGTCTCTCCTTCCGTGGCCGGGGAAGGATTTATAAAGAAAAATTTATTAGGAATCTTCGTAATTAACGATCCAGGATACTACCACTCTGGTCTGTTGACTTCCGGGACCACCAAATGGCCTGGCCTGGTGGCTAATATTGATTTTTTACCCACGTTGCTAAAAGTTACCAATCTCCAATCAAAGCAGCGCTTATCCGGCAGACCGGTTACGGTAATCCCGGATAAAAATAACCGGCAACGGTTAACCGTGTTAAGTCAAAGATTGATTGCCAACAATCTGAACCAGCGGCGAGTTTTGGATTGGAGTATGGGAGTCATTGCCTTTGGATGGATCGCGGGATTGCTTGGCATTTATATGGCCCGTGTATGTTTCGAAAACCGGCGGCTGGGATCGTATTTGGGGCTTATGGGCGATTGGCTGATTACCTTTGTGGCCATAATTCCCCTATCCTTATTTTTACTCCCGATTTTTCCAATAGTTTTTTGGCAAGTGGGCGGGTTTTTAGCATTATCCATGGTCATTAGTATTCTCTTTATTCAAATAAAAACGGTGAACCGCCGGATCTTGGTTCTTTCCGGGTTGATTTGGGCGGGCCTGATCCTTGATCAGTTGTTGGGTTGGCATCTTATCCGGTTTTCGCCACTGGGATACAGCGCTATGGCCGGATCTCGTTATTACGGTATTGGGAATGAATTCATGGGGGCATTTCTGGCTGCTGCTTTGATACTCACTCATTTAATCAGCCAAAACAATACGGCCAAATGGTGGACGCCTAAATGGATGGGTCCGTTCATCCTGGGTTTAAGTGTTTTAGTATTCAGCTTACCGCAGTTGGGGGCTAAATTTGGCGGAATCTTGTCCGGAACAGCCGGGTTTTCGTACTACTTGATTAAGGTTTATAATGTCAAATTTAACAATCGTAAGTTATGGTTAATTTTAGGCGGATGTATTATAGGATTGGCGGCCATTGGCTGGTGGGACAGCCTGCGGGCCCCGGAGGTCCAAACCCATATCGGCCGGTTTGTACGGTTATTTTTAAATCGGGATTTCGCCCAAGTTGGAGAGATTATCGTTCGGAAACTGGCCATGAATTTAAAATTAACCGTATTTAGCCCCTGGATGCGAATCATTTTATTGACGCTTATTTTAGGGATCATTCACCGGGTGGTGGCCAAAAGCAAATTGGCCCAACCGGAAGACACGGTGCTATGGAAGTCCATTCTGGTTACCGGACTGGCCGCCTATATGGTGAATGACGCCGGAGTATTGGCATTTGCCACTTGTTTGGTGTATGGGTTTTCGTTTGTACTGCTGAAGTTTGGGGAGCGGAGCTTGGGAACCAAGGAAGTAAGTTAATGCCGCATCGGTCAAGTGGACGTAATAATGATTCCATCAATTTTTAATTCTCCATCAAAAAATGTTTTCACGAATAAAACCTTCTCCCATACTGAGGTGAAGGTTTTCGTTTTAAAAAAAAATAGAGGAAATCGCTTATTTTTGCAAAATTATTCAGAAGAACTTCATTTTTTCTAAGTTATAACCGATTTTCAAGGTAGATATTTAAATAATATATTTCAACTTATATAGCGGGCTGTGCGTTCGAAGCATATCCAGTATCGAGTAACATATTCTATTACAACATATAGTGGTATTGAAACATATAATCGTTTTACGCGATTGAAATCGGCTCTATTTTTGATTACTCGCAACTCCAACTCGTAGCCCGTATAAAGAGGTGCCAACCCATGAGCGAATATCATCCTTCCCGGACTATCAACCGGTTAAAACCTGGAGATCATATGTGCTGCCTGTATGAAACCGATGAAGAATACAGGTCAATCCTAATTCCGTTGTTACGGCCGGGACTGGAGCAGGGAGAAAAAGTAATCTGTATTGTTGAGCCATGTAATGTAGTTATGATCCGGGATTGTTTGCAAAATGACGGCTGTGATGTGGAATCGTTCCTGGCCAATGAACAATTAAGGATACTGCCCTATACGGCATTACTGAGCGAGGACGATACGTTTAATCCGGACAAGATGATCGAAAGGATCCGGATGGAAACAAAGCAGGCATTGGATAAGGGATATCCGGCCCTGCGGATTACGGTGGAGATGACTTGGGTTTTACGGGATTTTCCGGACTCGGAACGATTAATTGAGTATGAGGCGCGGCTCAATCAGATCTTTCCTTCCAGCCAATGCTTAGTAATCTGCCATTACGACCGGCGCTGCTTCGATGCCCTGATCTTGCGGGATATATTGCATACCCATCCCCTGGTCGTAATCGGTACGGAAGTATATGAGAATTTTTATTATATTCCCCCGAACGAACTTTTGGATGGAGATATCGGGGCCGCCCAATTACGTTACTGGCTAAAAAGCCTGGTGATGCGGCAGAAAATGGAAGAAGCCCTGCAAAATATTTATCTATATCTGGAGTGGGAGGTCAAGGAACGGACTAACGCTTTGGCCGAAGCCAATGAGATATTGCGAGATAATGAAGCGCAACTTAAAGAAGCCCAACAACTCGCCCAAGTGGGAAGTTGGATTTGGATTGTGGACACTGACACCGTTACCTGGTCCGAAGAACTTTACCGAATTGCCGGAAGGGATTCCAGGCGGACCGCTCCACGTTACGCGGAACAACCCGCGCTTTATACGCCGGAAAGCTGGGCGAGGCTTGATAATGCGGTCAAGAATACCTTGAAGACCGGGGAGCCCTATCAGTTGGAATTACAACTTATCCGCCCCGATGGGACTCTACGATGGGTTTTTACCAAGGGAACGGCGGTACGGGATAATGAAGAGCGTATTGTCCGGCTTCACGGGATAATACAGGATATTACCGAAAGCAAACAAGCCGAGGCCAGTCTGCGTAACATACAAAAGTTGGAGGCCATTGGCGTCCTGGCTGGCGGAATTGCCCATGATTTTAACAACCTGTTAAGCGGTATCTTCGGATATATTAATTTGGCTTACAAATATGCGGTGGATAACCGGCTGGCCAAAATCGAACAATATATGTCAAAAGCCTTGGATGTGTTCGAACGGGCCAAAGCACTTACCCATCAGTTGCTCACCTTCGCCAAAGGCGGTGAACCCGTTAAAAAAACTTTTTTATTGTCCGAGTTGCTCAAAAATACCACGGCTTTCGCCTTAACCGGTTCCAATGTCAACGCCGTATTCAACATTGCTCCGGACTTATGGCCTTGTGATGTGGACGAAAACCAAATCAACCAGGTGATTGACAATATCGTTATCAACGCCCGGCAAGCCATGCCCGAGGGGGGGACGGTTGAGGTTTCGGCAGAGAATATTACGGCTGAAATGCCGGTACCACCTCCGTTAAATCGTGGTAAATATGTATTCATCGGTTTTCGGGATCAGGGAACCGGTATCGCCAGGGAGAATCTGTCACGTGTTTTTGAACCTTTTTTTACAACCAAACAGCAAGGGAGCGGACTCGGGCTGGCCACCTCTTATTCGATCATATCGAAACACGGCGGCCATTTAACCGTGGAATCCGAATTGCATAAGGGAGCCAATTTTTTAATTTATTTACCGGCGACCAATAACCCGGAAATCGACAAGCCATACCCGGTAACTGGGATTTATCGAGGCCAAGGCCGGATTCTGGTGATGGATGATGAGGAATACATCCGGGATCTTACCAGCCAGATGCTGGAGAACATGGGTTATACCGTGGAATGCGCCGCTGACGGCAATGAAGCCATCAAGCTATTCGCCGCGGCCAATTCCGCGGCGCGACCCTTTGATGTTGTTATTCTTGATTTGACTATTCCCGGGGGTATGGGTGGAAAGGAAACAATTCAAAAGCTGCTTGCGATAACACCGTCGGTTAAAGCCATTGCTTCCGGCGGTTACTCCGACGATCCGGTCATGGCTAAGCCCCATGAGTTTGGATTTATGGCAAAACTTAATAAACCATATCTGGATGATCAATTGGGAAATGTATTGGGGATGGTGGTAAACCGTGATAAAATGGAGCCGCCTTTATGAAAAACCATCAAAAAGAGTTACAGCAAATCACTGAGATCCTGTTAAAGCCGGAAGACAATTTTAGTGATTTGGCCCCGGCAATTGACGATTTGTACCGACTTTTATAAAGGTATCCGGGTTGGAAACGGAGCAACCACAACATCGGGAACATATCTACCTGTCCAAGGGAAAAGCCATCGGGCCCCATTGGGCGGCATTGTGTATCCGCGACATTTTAAGGACCAAGCGGTTTATCCTGGGTGTTTTTTTAGGGATTCAATCCGCTATTACCAAGTTTTCCAAGACTCCCATTCATGTTTTATATGCGGGAACGGGTCCATTCGCTGTCTTGGCCATTCCCCTGACCACGTTTTTCGCCAGCGATCAAGTAACTTTTACTTTCCTCGAAATCAATCCCCTCAACATTGAACCGCTGGAAAGAATTATCCATGGTTTTAAAGCTGAGAAATATGTTACGGAAATCATTCAAGGGGATGCGCTCCAATTTCGGGCCGATCCCCGCCGGCCGATTCAAATGATCATTTCCGAAACTATGCAAAATGCCTTGCAAAAGGAACCTCAAGTGGCAATCACCATGAATCTGATCCCGCAAATGGAGTCTGACGGGATTTTAATTCCGGAGAATATTCAAATTGAAACAGTATTACTGGACCCGAAACGGGATGGGGACAGAATGTTTGATTTATGTGAGGCGACATCCTGTTATCGGAAACTGGGTACCATATTCGAGTTGAATCGAAATATTCAGGCCATTCAGCCTGTGTGGGGCCCTAGTGAGGGTTCCTATTGGTTTCCCGAGGTGGAGATCCCGGTTCCCGGAAATTTGGCGGCGGAATACCCCCAATTATGCCTCTTCACCCGTATCCAAGTATTTGAAGAAGTAGAATTAGGATATTGGGACTGTTCATTAACTCAACCGCAGAGGATCTTGCAACTAAACCCGGGGCAACCGGTTAACCGGATCGCTTTCCGGTATGTGCTGAATGAGAAACCGGGATTTGAGCACCGGGTTATCGCATAATGAAGCGTAGTTCCGATTATCCTATGGAATCTCGCCATAATCGACGAATTTTGAAGGAAATTATGATATAACATCGAATTTAATCTAATTATACATTGTTTCAACGATGACAAATTTTTGTTATATTGAGCAATCATCACCGGCTAGGAGTGCCTGTTACGTCTTTAAGCAGTTTTGGGTATTCCCCGCCGGTTTCTTGATGATCGGGTGTTTTGCAGGAGGGGAAATCGATGACAGTTAAACTTAATGATAAAGCCTTCCGTGAAAGCGAAGAAAAAATGAGAGCCGTTTACGAACAGGCGGCACTGGGCATCAATCAAGTTGGTTTGGATGGCCGGTATATCAATGTCAATCAAAAGTTCTGCGATATGACCGGATATACCAAGGATGAGTTAATGAACCTTATGATTAGGGATATGTATCATTCAAGCGATTATCAACGGGAAGAGGAGCATATGCAACGGCTCCTATCCGGTGAAATATCGGTATATACTCATGAGATGAAATGGATATGCAAAAATGGTGAGCTATTATGGGTCAACATTACGGCCTTCTTGGTACGGAATGATGGTGAACCGGCCTATTTTATCAGAATTGTCGAGGATATTTCTTATCGGAAACAAATGGAAGAAGCTTTACAGGTTAAGCAGGATGAATTAGCCTTGGTGAATGAAGAGTTATTGGCTAAGCAGGAAGAACTTACCGCTGTAAACAAAGAACTACAGAACCATCAGGAAGAATTGACCGCTATAAATGAAGAATTACAAGCCAAAACCGACAAATTAAATATTTCCTATCTGGAATTACAGCATCAAGCGGCCGAGATTCGTGAATATGGGGAGATTGCGACTCGGGCGCGTGAACAGGCGGAACGGCGGGCAGCGGAACTGGATGCCGCCATCTCTTCCATCGCCGCCGGGGTTATTATTTATGATCACTTGGGGAATATCTTGCGGATGAATGAAATTGCCCGGAACGTATTCGGGTATTCCGAACATGATTATAATATCGCTTACCTGGAAAGAAACGCCAGGATAAATTTATGTAAAGCGGAAGGAGTTCGTTTTACGACGGAGGAATTGCCTTTATATCGTGCGTTAAAAGGTGAAGTTATCCGTGATGAAGAGATAATGTTCACCCGGACTCCCGGTGGCCCGGTATGGCTATCAGAGACCCTCACACCTGTTTTTGACCAGAATCAAACGTTAATCGGAGTCATTTTTATTTTTACCGATATCACCGCCCGCAAGCGCAAAGTAGAGGATCTGCTGGCTTCCGAACGGGAATTGCTCAAGGTAACTTTAAACTCCCTCGATGAAGGGGTGGTAACCGTGGATTCGGATAACCGGGTGATTCTCATCAACGAGTCCGCCGCCAATCTTACCGGATATTCGCAAGGGGAAGCAACCGGCCGGCCATTGGACAAGATTGTCTATGTTTGTGATGATCAAACCAGCGAACCTGTCGTGATCAATGCGTCCCGAAGAGTACCGGGGAATCCGATATTGGTGACGCGGGATTTAAGAGAAACGCCGGTGGCCATTAACAGTTCGCCCATCATATCCAGCGATGGGCGAGTCATTGGAACCGTCATTGTCTTCCAGGACATCTCCGAAAAACAAAAAACCGAACAGGAATTACTCAAAGCGGAAAAGCTGGAGTCACTCGGCATATTGGCGGGAGGCATTGCCCATGATTTTAACAACATTCTGGCGGCGATTCTTTCGAATATCCAGTTGGCAGTGCGTAAAATGGAGAAAAATGAGGATATCCACAAGTATCTTTTGAATACGGTGGAGACTGCCCGGAAAGCCAGTGACTTGACCAAACAATTGCTCACCTTTTCCAAGGGAGGAGCTCCGGTAAAAAAGGACGCTTCGTTGATCGAATTAATCAAGGATACTACCGAATTTGTGCTGCGGGGGTCCAATATTAAAGCGGGGTTCGCCATTCCGGATGAACTGTGGGCGGCCAGTATCGATGAGGGCCAAATCAGCCAAGTCATCTATAATCTGGTGATCAATGCCAAACAAGCCATGCCCAAGGGCGGTATCATTCATATCAGCGCTGAAAATATAATCATCAAGGGTGATGGCCGTTTTACCCCGGGCAATTATGTCAAAATTACATTGGTGGATCAAGGTTCCGGCATTTCCATGGAGAATATTTCCAAGATATTCGATCCGTTTTTTACAACCAAGCAAGATGGAAATGGGTTGGGTTTAGCCACTTCATATTCAATTATCAACCGGCATAACGGTTATCTTGAAGTTGAGTCCAAGGAAGGCTACGGAACGTCCTTCTTTATCTATTTACCCGCTTCATGCGCATTGGCGGCAGGAAATGAGTCCGAAAAGGAAATTGCGTTCTCCGGAATAGGGTTTAAGATTTTATTCATGGATGATGAGGAGAGAATCCTTAATGCCGTAGGCGAAATGTTGGTTTACAGCTTCGGTTATCAAGTAGCCATGGCCACGGATGGCGCACAGGCCATCGAGCTCTATAAACGGGCCAAGGAGTCCGGGGAACCCTTTGACGCCGTCATTATGGATTTGACGGTACCCGGAGGTATGGGGGGCCAGGAGGCCATTGCCTACCTTCGTGATTTTGACCCGAAAGTCAAAGCCATTGTGTCCAGTGGTTACGCCAACGATCCGATTGTTGCCGATTTTGAACGGTATGGTTTTTGCGGGGTGGTAAGCAAACCGTATAAAATTGACGAACTGAATGAAGTTTTGCACAGCATAATCAATCAACCCAACTCTTGTTAAAACTCGCTTTTTTGAGTAGAAGTGGAATTTGTGCAACTGAAATCAAATTGATTCCCCCAAGGATGTAGTATACTCTCGTTACAGGTGGTGAGCGAGTGGATTGGAAAGAATGTGTCCAGAAAATGATTGATTACATCGAAAGGCATTTGACGGAGGAACTGACCCTCAATGATATTGCTTCCCATGTTGGTTATTCATCGTTTTATTGTTCCAAAGCTTTTCGGAGCCAAGTAGGGATCTGTATGAAAGACTATATCCGGTTGCGGAGAATATCAGCGGCGGCCTTGGAATTACGGGATACCGAAAGGCGTATTCTAGACATCGCCTTTGAGTATGGCTATAATTCCCAGGAAGCATTTACCCGATCCTTCATTGAGGTTTTTGAAGTAACTCCTGCCACATATCGCCGGCTTGGAATGCCGATTCCATTATTCTTTGGGCGCAATCTCAACCACCTACATCATAACAAGGGAGATGATCAGATAATGCAAGCAGATATTATGCGAAATGTGAATGTTTCCTTTCTTCATAAACCGGCCCGCAAAATGTTGGTATGGCACCAAGAGGGGGCTGCCGATTACCATCAATTATGTGATGCCGAAGGCGCTGAAGCCATGTGGGGATTGCTGGCCAGTATGAAAGGGACCTTAGGGGGCGTCATTGCGGCCTGGATAAACGAAAACAATCAGACCCGGTATGTCTGGGGTGTGGAAATGCCGGTGGGTTACAATGGCCCAATTCCGGAAGGCCTTGAATCTATTGATGCGCCGGAATGCGATTATGTCAAGTTCTGCCACCCGCCTTATCCGGAAGAAATGCACGAAACTGTCACCGAAGCAGTCTGGAATATAAGTGAATCGTGGAATCCGGGGGAAAACGGACGGGAGTGGAATGATGCCGACAATCCGGTCTATGAGGATGATCGGGAGGACGAAGGGTATATGGTATTGAAACCGGTGCGCCGGATTTAATCGAATTGGGTTTGATAAAACCGTTATTGTTTGGAGCGTTTTTTTGCCTGGATTAAAGTTCCTTTCGCTAGAAAACTCGAAGCTTGTGAAATATTCTTCACAAGCTTCGGATTTTTCAAAGCGATAAGTGAAAGAAGTTATGAGTCTGAAACCCATTTGGCCAATTCATCAATTTTTTTGTCCCGGCAAAGTAGTCTGGTTAGTCAAGCTGTAGAGCCCCAGGTATAAAAATAAATTTGGTTGGTATTTGACAGTAAGCAAAGCTCGTTGTATGATGGATATTGGAGGAGATTAATATGAAATACCGGGTAATTATTGAGCAAGACGAAGACGGTGTCTATGTGGCGGAAGTACCATCTCTACCGGGATGTATTTCACAAGGAGAAACGCGCGAAGAAGCGCTTACAAACATTAAGGAAGCAATAGCAGCTTATCTTGAAAGTTTAGAGGCTCACAATGAACCGATTCCCCCGCCAATATCGGAAGAGTTTGTGGAGGTATCCGTTTGAGCGAATTACCTCTGATTTCAGGGCGGGAAATAGTCAAGGCATTAAAGAAGATTGGATATGAGGAAGACCGGCAACGAGGCAGTCACATTGTATTAAGACAACTGAAATATCCCCATCGGCGTGTAATTGTTCCAGATCATAAGGAAGTTGCGAAAGGGACGATACGGGCTGTCATTCGTGAAGCCGGTATAACGGTGGATGAATTTAAAAATCTGCTGTAAATAATTTTAAATAATATATAGACAGCGTTTTTTGGTAATGCCATTTATTCGTTTCAATAAATGGCTTTTTTTTATTCGAAAACTTTCTAAAATTTTGGTACGCGGAAAATTGGATTCAGTTTATAGATTACCTATGAGTAATTGAAACCCGACATCCCAGGCTCGATCAGACAATGTTTTTTTAGTTTATAGATTACCTATGAGGAATTGAAACCCGGTTAAAAGCAGTTCAAAGTTTTTGGGTTCCCGGTTTATAGATTACCTATGAGGAATTGAAACAACGCTTTGTTAGAAAATTCATTGATAAATGGTATGTGGTGGACTGCAAAAAAGACTGGTTTAGTCTTTATAAAACAGTATTTAGTTAAATCTCGCTGAATTTACATGACTGGTGATAAACGGGGGGGTTATTTTCGGCAAAGCTTTCCTGTGATATCCTAATTTGATTATTAGTGCGCTTTGCAGTAAAATGAAAAAGAGACATTCCAAATTTTACGACATTATAGTCTAACCATATTACCATATAGTGCTAAAATCCACTGCCCTCCCGGAAATTATTAGCAATTTCCAGAAAGGTCTTGGGTTCCGATGGTTAAAGATATTATCATTAAAGCCGGAAAAGAATTAAAGAAACGATATTATAATATCAAAGCCAGCCAAGTCAAAGAAAAGTTTCATTTAGTCACCGAGAGTGATTGGCTGATTGAGGAAATGCTTATTCAGGAACTCAAAAGGTTTTACCCGGATTATTCCATATACTCTGAAGAAACCGGGGCAATGGAAGGAAATAGTTCCGAACGCTGGATTATTGACCCCATCGATGGTACCGCTGATTTCGTGTTTGGTGTACCGTATTTTGCAATATCGATATGCTTGGAGAGAAATGGGGAAGTATGTGAGGGGTATGTTTACAACCCCATTTCCGAGGAATTATATTATTCAATTGCGGAACAAAAGAAGTCTTTCTTGAACGGTGAAGTAATAAACGTAACGGAGACGGAGGATATCAATGATGCGTTAGTTGCTTTCGGTTTCAGTGCCAATTATACAAATATCGCCAAGTATTATCAACATTGGAGTTATGTTTTTGAAAACTGTAAGAAAGGCATGCCTTTAATAACACCGGCGCTAACTATCTGTAATGTAGCCAGAGGAAGAATCGATGTCTTTATCGATTTCGGGTGTAGCATGGAAGGACAGTCGGCAGCGGCTTTGATTTTAAAGAATGCCGGAGGGCATGTATTGAATTATGATTTTAGTGATTGGGAACACCGGCAGAAAGGAATTATCGCTACGAATGGAAAAATAGATCTTAAAAAGTTCCGAAAATAATTCATCATGAGAGGAAGGTGTATCCATCCAGTGGACAAATATTCAAATATCGCTGAAGTCTACGATTATATGCTCATCAGAAATCCCGAGCGGGAAGCTTTTTTTGAGAAGATTTTGAAGCGTAATCAAGCGCGCACCTTACTCGATTGCGCATGTGGTACCGGAAAGGACTTGGTTTTATTCGCTTCTTTGGGACTTGAGGTCGCCGGTTCCGATATTTCCGAATCCATGCTGAATGTTGCCCGAAAGCGAATCGCGGAAAACGGACTGCAAGTGCCATTATATCAAGTGGATTTTCATACATTGGATAACACCTTGGATCAAAAATTTGATGCCATTGTTGCTTTAAGTAATGCGGTCAATGAAATAGAGGTCGATATTGTAAAAGCGCTGGCCAGCATGAGGGATAGATTAACTGATCACGGGATCATTATTTTTGATCAAGGACAAAGTGACGCTTCCATGAGAAATCCTCCCCAGTATTCGGTGGAAGTAAATAACCGGGACTTTTCGCGGTTATTTAGTATGGATTACCGGGATGATATCATGACCGTTCATATTTTCGATCTGATTCATACCCATGAAAGTAATGATTTTAAACACAATGAATTTAAAATCAAGATTCGCCTATATGATGATTGGCTGAAAATCCTTGATCAAGCGGACCTGAAAGGCGATTTTTACGGGGACTGGAGTTTTCGTCCTTATGACAAGGATAGTTGCCAAAGGTTAATTGTGGTGGCCAGGAAAAAATAATGGGAATAGTGGACGGGAAAAAACCATTTCCCTTAAGGGATTACTTGACTAATCACCTTTATCTCTACTTTGTTAAAATCAATAGTAAAATATATATTAGCGAAGCTACGTCTCAAACCGGCAAACAATTCTCCCGCAGAGGCGCTGAGACGCGGAGAAAAACGAAAATCTGTTATTGGTTTTTTATATGACCAAACTCTGCGCCTCTGCGTCTTTGCGCGAGTAATAAACTAATTTACCGAAGTAGAATTATTTAGGAGTAAAAAATAATGGTTCATTATAATGAAGAGGAACTTATGCGAGTCGCCCTGGAAGAGGCCAAACAAAGCTTGAAAGAAGGCAATAGCGGCTTTGGGGCTGTTATTATCAAGGAAGGCCAGGTGATTGCCAAAGCTCATGACCGGGAGGAGAGTGAATCCGATCCGACCTCTCATGCCGAATTAAACGCTATCCGGTTGGCGGCTAAGAAATATGGCCGTAATTTGGAAGGGTGTGTTTTGATTTCAACTCACGAACCATGCCCCATGTGCGCTACCGCTATTATCTGGTCTGGAATTAAAGAACTGGTTTATGGTTATTCCATTACCGAAGCGATGGCTGAGGGAAGAAAACGAATCAATCTTGGCTGCCAGGAATTATTCACCAAAGCAAATGCCCGTATTAACGTTAATGCAGGCGTTTTGCACGATCAATGCACCGTGCTATACCGTAAAGATGTTCGTAATGAGATCAACCGGTTACGAAATAATAAACCGGAGGATTTAGCCGTACTTTGCCAAGAATTATCCGCCAGAAGAATCGCATGGTATCATGATAATCACGGGACATTAGGGATTGATAACGCTGATTTACTGAATGGCGGATACCAACTGCTTCTGAAGAAGTTTGGGAT
>JAEZJQ010000097.1 GCA_023436305.1 Bacillota bacterium | reverse complement strand
CCATTCCTTGGCTTCCATTTCCGAGTCAAAAGCTTTTGTTAAGCCCTTTTTATTTGAGCCGACCACGGAGTTAAAACCGGTCTTCTGCAGGCCTTTTAAACCGATAACAGCAACTTTCTTTTGGTATTGACTGCACCTTTCTTGAAATTTTTTAAAAGTTTTTAACGTATCAAAGTGAAAAAAGGCATGGGTGACATCAACTAATGCCAACACTGAATTCAAAGGATTTTTTTCAAACTCATCCTCTACGGCGCCAAACAGTTTCAAAGTTTCTTCCTTTGATTTTCCACAATGAGTAAAATCAACAACATAAATTTTCTTTTCATGATCAATGATAGTAGAAATTCCTTCCATTTATAACTCCTCCTGTCTTGTGTGTGTGGTTGTATAATTATTATCGGCTTCGATGGTTCATTGTTAAGGGGAAATTCAGGAAATTTGGTTTGAAATTTTTTCTTCACCGAAAGTATTGGGGCGATGGAAACACGTAGAGGTGGTTTGAAGAAATGGTGCTGCGATATTTGCTTTCGGGTTGAGGAAATATTGACAATGGCCCCACCCTTGCTGAAATGATGCTGAAACAGCTTGGCAAGCATATAGGGAGCGGTTACCCCCACCTTTAATATATAATTAAAATCATCATAATCACAACCGGAAATGATGCCCTTCCGGCTTAAACAGGCATTATTGGAGAATTTGGAAATTGATGGAGTATTTGATTTAATTGATTGCTCTATTTCGGGTGGGCTCATGGCAGCTGAACTGCCGCCCCGGGCAAGAACAGGCGCCTGTGAAAAGAACTATGGTGGATTTCTCGTATTATTTGTTTAGTTGCCATATTGAGAAATTCAGAATGCTTGCAAAACTTACCCAGAGTATATATGGGATCATTAAATATGCCGACGATTTATCAATTTTGTAAAACCTCATCGCAGTTATAATAATAAGCGTCAATAAAATGATAATCCATATAAAAGCAAATCCTCTCAACTTAAGACTGAAAAAAATGATCGTCCAGAAAAAATTAAATATAAGCTGTACAACATAAAAACCCAAGGCATTTTTAACATTCGTTCTCTGGATGCCTTCACGATAGACCCTGTAACTTGCAATCCCCATCAGCAGAAACAATAAGCTCCAGACAATAGGGAAAATCCAACCCGGAGGACTAAACGAAGGGTGTGTTAGTTGTTGATATTGTTGCATAGAACCTTTGGTAAATAATGAACTTAAAATTCCAACCCCTTCAGCGATTGCGATGCTTATAATTAAACCAACAATATGTTCCTTCCAGTCACCCTTACCTTGGATCATACGGTTCACGTCCACGGACTAATTTTAGACATTTGAGATATTCTACCCAATATTGATTCATATTAACTGTTCAATATTATTGTCAATTTTATAGAGATTTATTAAAATACTTCTTTGTTAAAAAGGATTTGCTTTACATCATACCCTAGTTTGTCAAACCCGGACCATAAAAACTCTATCGTCTGAATCCTGATCTTTATGAGATTCAAAGCGACTGGAAGTGAAATTATCCGGTCGAATTTCAATTCTTTTTGAGCCAATAAGGAAATATATTCATCGCTTCCTATATCGACGATTTCCGCCACCCCCATGATCTGCATGCCACCCAGTTCATTCATTTTTTTATATGGATCATAAATACATACTGAAACATTGGGGTTTAACAGGATGTTCGCAAATTTCTCTCCCCCTTCGCTCAATACATAGAGGCAATCATCCATCCATGTATATTCAATGGGAGTCGCTCTGACTTTTTTTTCATGCCCGGTAGCCAAAGTACAGGTATTGTGGTCTTTGATAAAATTCTCAATATGAGTTCGAAGGATTGGCTCTTCCATGACTTTTGGGCCTTCATCTTTAATTTTTTTAATATCGAGCGCTAGTTCAATGAATTTTCCCTTATTAAACAGGTGGTGGTCCTTGAAAGGAAATCCCGTTTTATCGCAAAACCGCTTGAGCAATTCGGAATCCGGTTTGCTCAGTTTATCGATGGAAAGTTCTCCGCCAATGGCCTTCTCGAATCGAACACTTTGTCCTAGAATGTTTTTCAAAGGCTTCAAATAATGATCGGCCCTATTCTCTGCCAAGCAAGTACAGATCAGAACCACTTTTTTCTGTTTAAGCCAATCCGCATTTTTCGTCACATACTCAAAGATATTATTGTCAACCACTTCAGAATAAACAGGCGTACAGATGACTATAACCTCAAAATCGTTGTAATTTCCTTTCAGTTCGGATGTTTTGTAATATTTTGCAGGCCCCAGAACAAGGGACAAACTTTTGGCGATCATTTCGGTAAAGCCATATTTACTTTGATATAATATCAACGTTTTTACCATAAATAACCCTCCAACTTCTTTTTCATCGTTTCCGTTTGTCCCGGCAAACGCCGGGGTGGGGTATTGCTTTTGAATATATTATATGCTTTTAAAACCTGTAAATCACTTACCGTCTCCACCTGTTTTCCGAGTTGACGAAACCCAATCAATGGCTTAAGCATCCTAAATGTCCCGGGACCAAGTTTGCCGGGGGAGGAAGTAGTTGCCATAAGAAAAATACCGGGTTTGGCGCTTTTTTTTAGAGATTACTTATTACCGATAATGGCAACTTTCTTTTTCGTACTGACCGCACCTTTCTTCCAATTTTTTAAAATTTTTAAACGTATCAAAGTGAAAAAACGCATGGGTAACATCAATTAATGCCAACACTGAATTCAAAGGATTTCTTGCATATTCATCCCCGACAGCGTCAACGAAGCCTAAGGCTCTCCATATTCCCAGCCATAATCCCCACTATAGATCATTAGTTTGGTCATGCCTCCGTCCACGGTGATGTTTTCACCGGTAATAAACCCGTTTTCCTCATCACATAAGAACATGACTACCCGGGCAATATCAAGCGGTTTACCAACCCGGCGGGCGGGATGTTGGAGCTTATCAGCCAGGCTTTGTTTGCTCTCAAAACTTGCATCATAATTGGCGCTGACATCGATCCAGCCGGGACTGATACTGTTTACGCGCACTTTACCGGCGAGACTGACGGCCAGGGCGTGGGTCAAGGCGGATATGCCGCCCTTGGCGGCGGTGTAACTTTCGGTATCCTGCTGCGACATTAGCTTTCGGGTTGAGGAAATATTGACAATGGCCCCACCCTTGCCGAAATGATGCTGAAACAGCTTGGCAAGCATATAGGGAGCAGTTACCCCTACCTTTAAGACATAATTAAAATCATCATAATCACAACCGGAAATGATGCCCTTCCGGCTTAAACAGGCATTATTGATCAGATAATCGACCCGGCCGTAAGTTTCAATGACTTGTCCGGCAAAGCTCTCCAAGGTCTCTTTTCCGGCAATATCGCCCCAATAAAACAGCCCTTCGGCGCCACCCGCCTTGATACTCGCCAGGGCTTTTTCCCCGGCTGTTTTGTCCAGATCGATAAAGGCGACCTTTGCTCCCTTTATGGCAAATTCATTGACGATACAGAGGCCGATTCCATTGGCGCCACCGGTGACGACGCAGATTTTGTTTTCGAAATTCATGGGGTTCACCTCGAGATTGAAAATCAAGTGGGTTTACGGGGCATAAAGATGCTCATTTATGATGAAATCCATATTCCTTTTTTCGTGCTTTTCGTGTGTCTAAAACGTTCGCGACACCTACCACAATATCTCTTCCGGGTATTCAATGCCCTCGAGACGAATATCACTTTCGGAACAACCATGTTCCTTAACTGCCTCGGCAACAACCTCTTTAATCTCGCGATAATCGGGATCAGCTTGGAAATCCGCGATTCGTTTGGCGATGACCGTTAGATTTTTGAGCCGCTTTTCCTTGTTCATTTTAAGATATTTGATATTCAACAGATCCACATATTGACCCGCAATCTCTTTAATAAAAATATAATCGTTATTCATAACCTTTATCCAGCGGGAAAAAGAGTTTTCCGTCAGTGCTTCCCGGACACATTTGGCGAATTCCGCTTGAAACGATCGGATCGTCGCTATTTTATCGTCCCAGATCACGTCTTTATTAAACGCAATATTATATTCATATTTGGATTTAACAAGCTCTCTCATCCGTAATTTCACCAGTTCATTCAAGGCAAGCATCACAAAAAACATCTCGGGATAAAGGTATTTGCACTGGTAATATACATTATTCCGGGGAGCAATGACGGAATGAAACCTCATTTTTTCTTCATCCATCCCATTCTCCACCAGTTCGACGCCGCGATCGCCCTGCATGGCGTGTCTCAGATCATAGCAAAGCCCTAATACCCGGGTGGAGATGTGGATATACCCTTTATGCTTGTCCTCGAACTCATTCGCCGTTATCGTATAAAAAGCGTCCACTAACTTTTCGAAATCGTAAAAATCGCCGCGAATTTCAACTCCGGCCATGTTGGGGGTATTTTTAACGGTTATCATGATTCACCTTCTAAATGGTAATTAATTTAATTGCCTTTTCTATATGATCTTCACTGATGATGTTAGGACGGTTCATCCCGGGCGCAATCTCTTCGGGGAGCATCTTCGATTTGAATTAATTATATTGGAGAATATTTGATTTACATGAGCGTTTTTCCTTCATGTGGGGAAATATATTTGAATCGCTTCATGAACGAAAGGTTTCTATGAATTTAGTCAACCCTCCATTTCAGTTTCCGCAAATACAACAGACTCGACCCATGAGGTCGAACACAAGTCGTTGGCGAAAGTGCGCCTCCAAAAGAGGTTTCATCGATAATTGCTGGTACGCCCTCACCACCCGACGAAACGGTTATCGTGTTAGGTATGAAACAGGCCGGAGAACCATCAATTACGCCCATCTTGCCACTTATTTCGAACAGGAAAGCGCCACCCAATTAAATTCCCCGCGCCGGTTTCTTTATAGCGCCGAAGAAAGCCCGCCCAAATCTTATTTTTTAATAAAATCACCTCCAGGACAAAAGGGTGGAGTCGAAAAAGCAACAAAACACAAAAAATTTGACAACCCTCATAAAGGAATGGATATAACTTTGTGGAATTAAATGGGTAACGGACTGAGTTGAAAATTTAATGTAGGGGATTAATCCACTAACTAAAGCCACCGCGACAGAGGTTTAGTTGAACAGCACCATTCCTGCTGACTGGGCCCGGAATGAGAATATTATCACTATAAAGAAGGAAAAATCCAAATGAATAACGATACAGATGTGACCGAGCAGCAAGATCTACCGGCCGGCTGCTTTTCTTCCTGGCTTCGTCGTACACGCCACGCGCTAATAAAAGAAACCGGAATAAACGTGCATTGTGGTGAGTGCAACGCCTGCTGTACGTCAGCTTACTTCATCCATATCAAGCCTGAAGAAACCCAGACCATTGCCCGGATACCCAGAGAACTCTTATTCCCGGCGCCCGGTCTGCCCAAGGGTAATGTACTGTTAGGTTACGATATGCACGGTCGCTGCCCTATGCTGATCGATAACCAGTGTTCTATCTATGAATATCGCCCTCTAACTTGCCGCAACTATGACTGTAGGATATTTACCGCAGCAGGGATTGCAGCGGGCGCCGATGACAAAGCTTTGATTACTCAACGCATACGGCGCTGGAAATTCAGTTACCCCACCAAGCATGACCGTGACCAGCATTCAGCGGTACAAGCCGCGGCAAAGTTCTTACAGGAACGTGCTGAATGCTTTCCGGCCGGGGTACCGAGTACCTCATCTCAGTTGGCGATTGTCGCGATCAAAGTTTACGACGTTTTTCTCAAATACAACGAGAAGTTTGGTAAAACCGGACGTGTATCTCCGGATATTGAAGTAGCTAAAGTAATAATGGAGGTTAACGAGAAGTTCGAGGTTATGTGTGAGCACCATAAGTTCACTCGGAGTCTGTGCGACTAATGGACTTTCGAAACATATTTAGTATCAAGTGACATCTGAAATACGACGGGAAAAACGCCGCGACCGTGTCCCCGGGGCGCGGCAACCACAAAAAAGGAGAACAGACTTGCATAAATTTAATTTTAAGCTGTTGTATGAATACGCCAAAAAACCAATTCTTTTTGAGAAAAGTACCGCTTCATTGTGGGATGATGAGCATATCTCAAAAGGAATGCTCGCAGCCCATTTAGATCCGGAAATAGATGCTGCAAGTCGAAAACCTGGCTTTATTGATGCCTCAGTAAAATGGATTGTTGAATATCTTGGGATAGAACGAGGTGATCAAATATTAGACTTAGGTTGTGGCCCCGGTTTATATGTCGAAAGGTTTGCACAGTGCGGATATCAAGTGACCGGAATCGATTTTTCCCGCCGGTCCATTGAATATGCCAAAGAACAAGCCATAAAAAATGGTTTAGATATACGTTACATTTATCAAGATTACTTAACAATTAATTACTCAAACGAATATGATTTAGCCATTCTTATTTGGTGCGATTTAGGAGCGCTTTCAAATCAGGATAGAGATTTAATCCTTAAGAAAGCATATTCTTCTATCAAACCAGGTGGTTATTTTGTTTTTGATGTATTTACACCCGTAAGATTTTCCGACATCAAGGAAGAAACAAGTTGGGAATACTTAGAATCCGGGTTTTACCGTCCATACCCTCATATTTGTTTATATGCCAATAATTATATGTACCCGGAAAATGATACCCATTTGGATCAGCATATTGTTCTTGATGAAAAAGAGAATATTGAAGTTTATCGTTTGTGGGACCATTTTTATAATAAAGACTCTATTTCTGAGCTTATGGTAAACGTTGGTTTTCAAGAAATCAAGTGTTTTTCTGATGTTACAGGAAAAGATTACAGTGAATTGTCCGAAACAATTTGTATGGTTGCTAAAAAGTAAAGAACGGAGGGCGCTGGGATATAGGCAGAACATTCGCGCCAATTACCGGTGGAATTTAATAATGTTGGGAGGAATGTAACTTATGAAAAAAATTTATTTGTTGCTTGGTTTAGCCGCATTAATAATGGTTGTTGGAATCATTTCCCGATTATTATCCATCACAAAAATTTATAAAACAGAAGTAATCAAAGAATTAAAATCGGAATCATTCGAAAGAGATACACTTACCCAAGCTGATATTGACTTTCTCCCCCAACCAATTCAAAAATACTTAAATTATGTTGGTGTTATCGGGAAAGAAAAAATACATAATATGAGAGTTTCTTTTGTTGGAGACTTTAAACTGAATTTAAAACAAAATTGGATGAAGTGTAAAGCTGAGCAATATGATTTTTTTGAAAACTTAAATCGAATGTTTTACATTAAAGTAAATATGTTTGGCGTTCCCGTTGAAGGACGGGATCTTTATTACAAAGGAAAAGGAAATATGCTTATTCGATTGGCTTCTTTAATAACGATTGCCAATGATAAAGGCCCGGAAATGGATATAGCAGAGATGGTTACATTATTTAATGATATGTGCTTATTCGCGCCCGCGTCGCTCATCGATAAAAGGATTCAATGGCAAACCATCGATTCGTTGACCGTTAAGGGGATCTTTGAAAAAAATGGCCAAAAAGTTTCGGCAGTATTATTTTTTAATGAAAAGGGAGAATTAATTAATTTTACCACAAATGACAGATATTATATTTCAGGCAAAAATTATAAAAAAGTAGAATGGTCCACACCCGTAAAAAATTATAGTGAATTTGCCGGTATTAAAGTTCCAGTGGAAGCCGAAGCGATCTGGCATTTTACGGAAGGAGATTTTTGTTATGCTAAGTTTAAACTAAAGGAAATAGAATATAACTGCAAAAGATTCAAATAAGATCAGAAACGATATCGCAGACCGGAGACGATATATCCCTTACGACGAAAAGTATGCCTTCCATGGCCGCAAAGAATAATGAAAAGGAGTAAAAATTAATGAAAACAAATTTGTTTTTCTTCTCGGCAACCGGAAATTCTCTCATTGTAGCAAAAGACCTAGCCGCAAAACTTCCTGGGACTCAAATCTTTTCTATCCCAAAAGTGATTAATCAAAAAATAGATTTAAATGCCGACAATATTGGACTCGTTTTCCCGGTATATTTTTCAGGAATACCTAAAATAATAATTGATTTTATTAACAAGTTGGAATCGAGCAAGACTAAATATATATTTGCAATATGTACTTGTGGCGCATTCCCAATGGGGACATTATTGCAAACACAAAAACTATTGAGAGCAAAAGGATTGACCTTAAATGCCGGTTTTTCAATTCAGATGCCGGGGAATTATTTAGTAAAATATGGCGCTTACTCTATTGAAAAACAAAGAAATATGTTTATTAAAGAAAAAGATAGAGTCGAAACTATCGTAAAAATGATTACGAATCAGCAAGATAATAAAATCGAACGAAATAACTTATTTATCAATGGGATAGGTAATTTAGCCTATAAGTCAATGTTACCCAAATTTCCAACTCTTGATCAAAATTTTAACGTTATTGAAAAATGCAATAGTTGTAATACATGTGAAAAGGTATGTCCTGTTCAAAACATAAAAATAATCAATGGAAGACCAAGTTGGCAAGGAAATTGCGAGCACTGTCTTGCTTGTATACAATGGTGTCCTAAAGAAGCAATTCAATATAGTAATAAAACTTTAAATAGAAAGCGATATCACCATCCTGAAGTACTGGTCAAAGAATTGTACTGTGAGTCTGAATAAAATAAACTTCAAGCGGCTACCATCCCTGGTATCTCAAAATAGGGCGTCAAAAAAAATCGGCACCTATGGCCGTAAAATTAACATTCATGATTTGTGAAGGAGGTATTAGTTCTATTGGATGAACACCCCCTTTTCAATATAGCTAACCTCTATCAATCCTGTTCAGTTAAGACCTTTGGACCGTACTTGGTGATGGCAACGGTATGCTCATACTGAGCCGACAGGCTGCCGTCCGCCGTCCTGGCCGTCCATCCGTTCCGGTCAATTGTCAGGTTGTAGGAACCCAGATTGATCATCGGTTCGATAGTAAAAACCATCCCTTCAATGAGTCTGAGCCCCCTATCGGGGTGACCAAAGTGGAGAACTTGCGGTTCTTCATGCATGTTATGACCGATACCATGTCCCGTAAAATCACGCACCACGGAAAACCTATGGGACTCGGCATGGACTTGAATTGCATGTGAGATATCACCGAGCCGGTTGCTACTAATAGCTTTTTCAATACCAATGTAAAGGCATTCTTTAGCCACTTTAAGGAGTTTTTTAGCCTGTTCGGATATTTGACCCACCGGATAAGACCAGGCGGAATCAGCCAACCACCCATTGAGGTTGACAACCATATCAATGGTGACGATATCGCCTTCCCGGAGAGGAGTATGAGTCGGGAATCCGTGGCAGATTTCATCGTTGACCGAAGCGCAAGTGGCAAAGGGATAACCCTGATAACCCTTTTGCGCAGCTTTTGCCCCGTGGGACTGAATGAAGTTATCTGCGAAGCCATCGATTTGCATAGTCGTTATACCCGGACGGATCATCTTGCGGAGTTCCCGGTGGCAGGCAGTTAATATTTTACCCGCTTCAGCTATCAGCTCAATTTGTTGCGGGGTTTTAATGATCACCAATCTTTATTCCCCCTTGAATTTATCGATAACAAGAAACATCGTGTTTCTGTGGACGACCCGTTTTTCTGTCATCCCAAAGGGTCAAACGGGTTGTCTATATCTTAATCGCTACTTATGAATTATATAATATGTTCCCGGATTTGTTAAAGCTATTTCCGTAATTTAAAAACTGTTATCTTATATTCCAAATACAAAGTTTGAAAGATGATGATTTTAGCGTTAAGATA
Organism: Bacillota bacterium; assembly: GCA_023436305.1. GTDB lineage: Bacteria > Bacillota > UBA4882 > UBA8346 > UBA8346 > JAEZJQ01. Next base: position 12,707 of record JAEZJQ010000097.1, on the reverse strand, counting down.
AGAGAAAACTACTTTACGAAATTGTTGATGTCAACCAACTAACTCTGATTGTCGAGGTGGACTTATGGCAAAATCATTAGAAGATATGACCAATGAAGAACTTTGGGAACTATTTCCCATCATTATTAGTGAACCCAACCCAAATTGGAAAGAGATTTATCTCGTTGAAAAAGCAGTCATCGAAGAAGCCATCGGAACGGATATCATTGCCAGAATCAGCCACTATGGAAGTACAGCGGTGCCCAATCTGCCGGCAAAGCCAACCATTGATATTCTTCTTGAAATAAAAGACAACGCAGAGACAGAAAAGTTAATATCAGATATGAAAGCAACCGGTTACATATACAGTCCGCAACCTAAAAATCCAGCGCCACATATGATGTTTATGAAAGGTTATACGCCCGAAGGGTTCAAGGGTCAAGCTTATCACGTTCATGTGAGGTACAGCGAGGATTGGGACGAACTCTATTTTAGAGACTATCTTATATCTCATCCCGATGTTGCTGATAAATATGGGAAACTTAAAGTTGACTTGCAAAAAGAGTTTAAACATGACAGAGATGGCTATACATTTTCAAAAACAGAATTCATAAAAGAAATTACAGCGTTGGCAAGAAAAGAAAAGGGGTTCCAAAAATGACAGAAAAAATTCGGTATGAAGAACTATCTTTTACCGCCCGGGTTTAAATCCGGGGATACCTTCACATGACAATATTAATCGATCATGATGTCATTAATGGCGCTCCCGCTGCAAGATTTGTTTCCCGGCTAACGGAATTAATTGAAAGTGGTTATGGCTTAAATAACACTGGAGGGGAAGAATGAAAGAATTAACTGATTCAATCACAAGCATATTGGGAAAATACCCTCGAGTAGATCTTTTAAAAACGCCTTTTTTAATTCATAGACTGCCCCGGCTTTCCTTCCATACAGGATACAACATTTACATTTTGCGGGATGACTTGACAGGGTTTGCACTCGGCGGAAATAAAACCCGAAAACTCGTCTATCTCATTGGAGATGCGCTCGCTAAAAAAGCAGATACGTTAGTGACGATGAAAGCCTCCAGTTTCAGCCGAAATGCCGCAGCAGCAGGAAGAGTATGTGGATTTGACGTCCATGTTGTTTTAGATGGTGAAGAATCTGACCAGAATCCTGCCAGTCAAGCCTTCTTCAAGCAATATGACACGCAGCTTCACTATGTATCCAAAGACAAGGAAAATGCATTGCCGAATGCCTATAATCATCTTGTAGAATCGTTGAAAAAGCAAGGAAAGATTGTATATGAACTACATCCGGGAGGAAGCGATTCGATAGGAGCATTGGGGTATATTGATGCCTTTAATCAAATCTTGCACTATTCCCAGTGTTCGGGAGTTCATTTTCATGGAATAATCCACGCCACCGGTTCAACCGGCACGCAAGCAGGTCTTCTATTAGGGCAATGTATTAGTGGATATGATACACATATTATTGGCGTGGCCGTTTCTCAAAAAGCCGGTGTACAATCGAAACGGGTTCATGAACTCGCCTTATCCACCGCTCAAATGCTCGGGATTCAATTTGATGAAACCCAGATTGTGGTTGATGATAGATTTATCGGCCCGGGGTATGCGATTCCTTCCGAGGAAGGAAAAAATGCTGTGAGGATGTTTGCCGCTATGGAGGGGATATTGTTGGATCACGTCTATACAGGTAAGGCTGCTGCCGGGTTGCTTTATTATGCAATGAATAAGATGTTTGAAGGTGATAATGTGTTGTTTGTTCATACGGGAGGAAATTCCGACTTGTTTTATTAATCGAGGTCAATAAAAGACGCCAATTCAATCTTCGTGGTCGTGGCGGGTGACGGAATATGGTATGAAGGGTTTGATACCGTTCTCGATCTGGCTCAAATACCGCCTAACTATACAGGTGGTATTTGGACAAATCGCATCGACAGGATAGCGCCTTTATTTAATGATAATAAAATGAAAGTGAGGGAGAAATAATGATAACAGCCAATGAGATCAAGAAAATGATCATGGAAAGCGGCGCCGATTTGTGCGGGATCGCTTCCGTGGATCGCTTTGACGATGCTCCAAAAGGCTTTCACCCTACCGATGTTTTGCCCTCTTGCAAATCAGTTGTGGTATTTGCTAAAAAATTTCTCCATGGAACCTTACAATGTAAATCCACCATTCCCTACACTATTATAAGAAATATTTTGTCCGATAAAATGGACAAGATGGCTGTACAAATATGTACCGAGTTAGAAAATCAGGGAGTTATTGCAATTCCTACCGGTACTAATGGTCCAACCGAATTTGATGCATCCACGGGACGATTTCGCAATATCGTATCCGCAAAACATTGCGCAGTGAAAGCCGGACTTGGCAGAATCGGGAAAAACACTTTGCTTATCACCCCGAAGTATGGCAATATGGTTTGGCTTAGTGTCATATTGACTGACGCTTTATTAGAAGCCGATATCGTTTTAGAGGGAAGTCCTTGCGCCGATGGGTGCAACCTCTGTGTTGAAGTTTGTCCTGTGAAAACGGTAGGAAATCCGGAACTCAAGCAAATGGATTGCTGGAATTATGCCTTTGGGGAAGAAAACGGAGGCGACTTTCGGATCAAATGCTTCAAATGCCGGGCAATATGCCCTAATTGTCTTGGAGAAAAATAATCAGATACCAAGTTAGCACATACTTAGTTAACTTAAGAAATTCAAGAACGCATTATCCATACTGTTCTTGACTTCGCGGGGGCTAAAAGGTTAACAACACGCAAAAGAATGGTTAGACCTACTTTCTAGAATTATAAAAGAATAAATTGGAGTGAAGGCTACAATGGAAAAAATACAAATCGGTACAAGCAACATTGCTTATCGTATTATCGGCAAAGGGAAAATAAACATCATAATCGAAGGGTCGATTAATTCTTGTAATGCGGAATGGTGGAATTTTTGCGAAAAACTGGCGGACAAATACACTTTCCTAGTATATGACCGTGCCGGTTATGGCGAAAGTTCAAAATCCACTCTTGCTCGAACCCCGGAAAACATTGTATCCGAGTTGGAATCATTAATAAAAAGTCTTAATTTAGACAATCAAATAATACTTATCGGGCATTCCCAAGGCGGTTTATACGCCGAATTATTCGCCATCAGGAACCAATCGCTCGTTAAAGGCCTTTTGCTTCTTGATCCTTTATCATATAAAGATTCATTATTTCAAGAGAAATTAACCGCGGATGAATACAAAAAAAGCGGCGTGGATAAATCAATGTCATTCAAAATAGGCAAAGCTTTAACCAGATTCGGCTTAGGCTTTCTATTCAAAGGGATGCTAAAAAAAGCGCCTCCCTTTTATTATTACCATTTTTCCAAAGAATCCGAGGATTATATCTTAAAATCCCTTCAGAAATATAGTCAATATGAAACAGCGCTTAACGAATATATTCTTTTCCATAATGAGGGAAATTTGTCATCATTTATTAATATGAAGGAAAAAAATAAATATCCCCGTTGTATTAGTCACCCATTCTCCTCAAAAAATGATTGCAGAAATTGAGTATTACGGAAATACCAGCAATGAACTGGCAAAAAAAGTAGATGACTTATGGCAGCATATCATGGAACAGATGATGTATTTGTCCACGAATAATAAAAAAGTAACCGCGGAAAATAGCAGCCATTATATTCATTTAACTGATTTTGATTTAGTCAAAGAAGAATTGGAGCAATTATTTATTTAACTTTGCCGTAAGCTTTTTTCAAAATCAAATCCACCACCAATTCCAAGTCCTTAAGGTATTTGGGTACATTCATGGCAATCGCTTTCAGAAATAATAATTTCTCCAACGACACCACCAGGAACTCCTCTTCTTCCGTAGCGCCGGCGCTTAAATAATCATAGTCAAAAGTGCAGATTTGATTCCATATTTCAAAGTCAAATTCACAAACACCCAAATCTCCATATAAATCTTTCATATGATCAGGATACTTCTCGATCAAACGTTGGTGATCCTGGCGCGAAATAACCAAATCAGTATCAACGCCCGCTTTTCTCAAACCATAATACTCCATCGCCTTGCCACCAATGAGTAAAGGTTTTGAAGTGAAATGGAAATCCAGTCTTTCCAAGCCAAGGTCCATTGCATTACCTCGTTTCGTTTATTTGATTTCCATGGAACTTCTCCGCAATACAATTTCATAAATCCTGTTTATATCCACATTATTTCTTACGATATCCGCCAGTTTATCGTATTCCGCCTCTTTAAATTGTTTGTAATCAATAACTTTTTGGAAATCTCTTTGGGAATCTTCTTCGAATCCTTTCCGCCCCCGAAGCATATTCACCAATTTTCCCAAGAAATCCGGTGTATCGAAAATACCATGAATATATGTCCCGAATACCCGGCCATCCACACTTGCATATCCATCAATTTCCTCAATCGCGACGCCTAGCCGGGATTCAATCCGGGTAAAAGGCTTGGCAGCATCACCAGGAGTAGAAACCCCCATATGTATCTCATATCCAGCAACGGGAACACCCGATAAATTAGCCAATCCCGTATTGAATAAGTCGTTAACCCGGGCAGAAACCCGGGCTGTAATCTTTTCCTTTAAAAAACGGGTATGGATATCCAAAAAACCCAAACCCTTCATTTCCGACAATTCCGATTCCACCCCGTCCGGATCGGTAATCTTTACCCCCAGCATCTGAAACCCGCCACAAATCCCCATGATCAGGCCTCCGGACTCATAATATTTTTTGAGCCAAATATCCAGTCTGCTTTCCCGGATAAATCGCAGATCGGCGATGGTGTTTTTGGAACCGGGCAAAATGACCAAATCGGGAAGATAGCCGGGATCATAGCGGTTGAAATATCGCGCCTGAACCCCGGGTTGGTTTTCCAACGGCGCAAAATCAGTGAAATTCGACATATAAGGGTAATTGATGATCCCAATATTAATTCGGTCGGCATCAACCGCTGAACATCGTTGGAATCTTTCAGTAACGCTATCTTCATCATCGATGGCTATATTAAAATATGGGATAACCCCCAACACCGGAATACCGGTTAGATCCTCAATCATGGTCAGCCCCGGTTTGAGAATCTCGGAATCACCCCGGAATTTATTAATGATGAATCCCTTGATTCTCTTTCGTTCGGCTTCGGGAAGGAGCATTACCGTGCCAAAAAGCGAGGCAAATACCCCGCCCTTGTCAATATCGCCAATGAGGATCACCGGCGTGTCAATCTGTTCCGCCAATCCCATATTCACAATATCCCTATCGCGTAAGTTGATCTCGGCGGGGCTGCCCGCGCCTTCAATAACGATTATATCCGACTGAAGCGCAAGTCTCCGATACGATTCCATAATCAAATCCATGAGTAACGGTTTATACTCATCGTACTGGAGCGCCGACATGCATTGGAAAACTTCTCCTTTAACAATGACTTGCGCAAGGTAATCGGAAGTGGGCTTGAGTAATATAGGATTCATATCCACCGTGGGTTCGATCCCGGCGGCTTCTGCTTGCACCACTTGCGCCCGGCCCATCTCGCCACCCTCCAGAGTGATATAGGAGTTCAAGGCCATGTTTTGTGACTTAAATGGCGCCACTCGGTAGCCATCCTGTTTGAAGATCCGGCAGAAGGCGGCAGCGACGATACTTTTCCCCACCGTGGAAGCGGTGCCTTGGAACATGATATTTGGGATAGGCATTTTAAATATCCTCGTTAAGACTGCGGTTGAAGGTTAGAGAGTACAAGTGCATTGAAAAACTTTTAACCTGAACCTTCAACTTTTTTATTATTTACTTATTTGTTCATATCGGGAAAAAACCAGTTCCGCGATTTTGATAATTGCAGCATCCTCAGCCACATAATTGCTGGTATAAAACTCAAGCAATAAACTGCCACGGGATATACGGATGAATAGATTTTGCACACTTTCGGATCCATCGTTTTGGGATAAACCAAACGAGATTTTACGGGCATTATCGGCTTCCATGCCGGTAAAGTCCCCGATGAAGAAATCGTTAATCTTGATAATCGCACTCGACTCTAATTCTTTAACGTTTTTTTGGACTAAGTCCTCCAATAGCGCCAAATATTTCTTCGTAAAATTCCCATCTTTTAATACAATCGCCGAAACATTCACCATGCACGGCGGATCGGCATTCTGGGCGATAAATGTTTGCACATGTACAATTTGGTCAATGATGGCTTCCCGGTTCTGCTCATCTATCTTGGCATATACGGTACGGAGGCCCATTTGCCCAACTTCCATGGTTTGAGCCTGCCAACCCTCCCCGTCCAGTTCCTGATCCAAGCCTTCCAACAATGATTGATAGTTTAATTCCGTTTGTTTCTCCGGATTATATGTACCGGGTTTGGCAATCATGGCCGTTTTCAGCGGCGGTTTGGCCATAATCTCCCATACCCGTTCATTGCCGCCTTGCTGGTAATGGTATTCGATAAACTTCCTGCCGCCTAAATAAATTTGCTCGAATTGAGTAGCAATCAGTTTGTTGAACATCTCTTGCGCCGGATCATCATAAGTAACCGCCCCGGCTGATAACAAACGGGACAATTCAATGGCGGATTCCTCCAATCCCAAAGCGCTCCCGACTTGGTCCTGGACGAAGACCGCATGACCTTCAATGGTTGCCGAAAAAGCATTCAATTCATCATAATTGGTAATTTGCTGGATACGCTTCAAATCGGTTTCCTGATCTTGAATCGCATGGACCAATTCATGGGCAATGACTAGCTTAAGGATTGATTTGGTATTTTTTTCATCGACTTTGGCCAGTTTCAACAAGGGAACCAGGTTTTTGGGCAATAAGTACAACGACCGGTCCATTATACCATATTTGCCCATGATAGCCTTGGTATAGACCAATGATTGATCGTAACCGGCGTTTTCCAATTGTTCAGCGGAATAATCGGGATACAAGTTTTCCAGTTGCGGCTCAAACTCCTCTTGCAGCACCGGAATCATCTCTTCCCGGTCAACCAGTTTGACGGCCGGAATTTTATGTAGTTTTCTGCCGGTGGCCTTCTCTACCAGGGGAACGACTTCTTTTACATATTTCTTGGCCTCTGCCAAAGAATAGGCGGGTTTGCCTTCCAAAAGTCCATCTTGGGCATGGAGCATGGGTGGATTGAGAAAAGCCGGTAAAAAGAACGACAGCAGTAGTAATCCCAATAGTCCCCGCAACGCTTTACTCATGGTTTCCCCTCCGTTTTTTAATCTTCTTGGATTTGATACATCATATTATCTTCGATCCGGTAAAATAACGGCGCGATTTTAATTTTAGGATATCGCAACCGGAGCCGTTTGGCCTCTGACAGCACAAAGTCAATTTCATTACCAATTTCAAACATGGGCGCGAAGTGCATGAAATGTTCCTCCGCCCATTCCCTGTCCCAACCGGCGTTTTCGACCAAGCCGCGAACAAACTGTTCCTTGATGGAAAACAAATTAACCATGCCGCAATGGTTGTGAGCAATCAAAGCAATTGCTCCGACCCCGCCAATGGCGATGGCGTAAGACACTTTAAATTCACTATACCGTAAATTACCGCCGCCGGATCGAATAATGTAAGCAAAATTATCGGGTATCCGGAGAAACTTACGGTTGTCCATGCACATGCCGATTAATAGTTCAGCTCTGGAATATCCGTCGTACTCCCGGTTTAGATTATGATACTCAAGCAATAATCCAATGGGCGTGCCGGACAGCTCCACAAAGATGTCTTCTTTTCGGGTCACCGGAACCAATCGATTCATTATATCCCCCGCTTTTAATAGAATTATCCGCAAAAGTTAGTTTTGGCAAACCTCGGGAATCACATAGCGCTTTTTATTGTAAAGGCCCGTTCTTTATAAGCAGTTCACTTATCTCCCATAACCGCTTTCCGGCAACCGCATCGGAAGCCGCGGCTGAAATCTCCTTACGCTGGGTCATATGCAGGTAAAATCCGGTTTGCCCTTCGATTCGGGGGGAACAGCTCAAGAAAAGCACCGGTAACGCGGCTTGGGAAGGGCTCTGGAAGAAAACCGCGGACATCAATTGAACCAAAGGTAATGACTGTTTAGTTTCAAACCAACCCCAATTCCCTTACCAACTTTGTTACTTCTTCTTCCGCCTTCTCATTGACGGTGATAATATCCGCCCCATGAGACTGGGCCATCTGGGGCAAATAACAGGCCGGAGCGGTTTGCAGGCTGCAGCCGACGACCAGCACCAGATCGGCTTTTTGAATCTCATTCACCGATTCATCCCAATTAAGCAGGCTATCTCCATATAAAACCACTCGCGGTTTAAGTACATAACCGCATTCACAATAAGGGATTCCTGAATCAAGGGGTTTCCAGGGGGTAATCTTCCGGCAATTGAGGCAGGCCATTTCCCGCATGTTGCCATGGACTTCATAAACCTTGGTGCTACCCGCTTTTTGATGAAGCCCGTCCACGTTTTGGGTAATCACCGGTAATTGGGCCCGGGTAAGCGCCGAGTGGGCCGGATTGGGCGCCGCGTCCTTCCACTTTTCCACTTCCCGGAACATCTCGTAAAACCCCTCCGGGTCCCGGTTAAAAAATTCAGCCGTCAATAAATCCCGGATTGGAATGCCGTTCCAGCTTATATCGAAAGTGGGCAAGCCGCTGGCCACCGAAATCCCGGCCCCGGTAAATGCGACCGGATATATATAATGTTTCATTGGGACCTCCGTATATGAAGGGTCAAATATTTGTTTTTATTGATAACCCCAAACTTGCCGCATAATCGAAAACTCAAGGCGCGCCGACCGCATGATTTCCTGGGCTCCGGCCACTTGCTCGGCCATTTGGGCATTATTATAATACTGGATTAAGTTCGATAAAATCGTATAACGGCAGTTTAAGATCTCCTCCCCCTCCGGGTTGTCCAGGCTCAGCTTATCCAGCCGCAATAGCTCCAGTTCCAAAAAATCCAGAACTCTCGAGGCCAATTTGGGTTCGGCATGGATGAAATCCGAAAGGGCCATATACGCCTTGGACAAGGGTTTCATTTTGACGGTCTGTTCCAACAGTTCAAGCGCCTGGGAATGATCCTGATTCGCCGCCGGACTCAGGATACAAGAAGCCCGGCTTAGTAAAGCATTCGATTCATCTTGAAAGACGAGCCGGTTTTGCAACGCTTTATCCATGATTGCCCGGGCCGGAGGCCAAGTTGGATCGGCCAGCAGACAGGTGCGATTGTCGTTGTAAATATAGACCCATTTCCCGGTAGTCACCAGCCGGTTGATAAGATTCAAATAACGAGTATCGTAGGAACTGACCATCCAATGTACTCCTAGACGTTTCAAGATCTCCGCCGGAGTTTTGCCGGTGAGGATCTCCTGATGCAATTGAAATTCTTGCACATTATATATCTGCTGCGCCCGGCCTCCGATGAATACTTTCAGTTGAGGGCACTTCCAGCGCAGGTAACCTTCCCACTCCCAGTTCCCGTAAATATTCCCGCTGATCTGATTGTCGTTAATGAACCGGGTCAGTTTCACCGGGTAGTATTTATTTAAAAAATTCATCTTCTCGAAAAAGGTCCCCTGATGCCCCAACGGGTTGTTCGGGTCGTAGAAATGCCGGCTATAATCAAATTGGCCATATGCCATAATTAATATCATCGCTCCCAAAACGGCGATGACCCATCGGGAACGCATAACGTCACTAATAAACCACCAAATCTGCAGCGCCAATACCGGTGTCGCCAGTAATAAGGCCATGGGTATAAAACGCCGCGAGGCCACCGCCATGCAGACAACCACCAGAAAAAGCACTATTTCAAAAAGAATAATCCCGCTATTGGGCGCCGACAGGCGTTCCAGTTTCCACCACGATAGCTTCTGGGAATCCGCCGTCCCGGTAATTGTTTTCAACCGCCACAAGCTTAAGCCGGCGATCAGGAGAATCATCAATACAAATTCCCAAACACTTCCAAAACGAATCACTCCCCAAATGGGTTGCCATTCGGCCACATTTAACCAGGCGCTTTGCGAAAGCATCAACAATGGATGGATTAAATTCACCGGGCCGAAAGGATTGGCGAAAGCGGCCAGCAGCACCGCAGTAACAGCCGCCGCGACAAGCTGCCAGTATCGTTTGAAACCCGCCATTCCATTTGCTAAAACTTCCGGCACAATCAGGCAAACCGCCCACAAAAACATCATTCCCAGCCCGAAGATGAATCCGCCATGGGTGTTGGCCCAAATACCCATCAAGCCTGCCGCCCACCAGATACGGGCCGGGTGTTCGTAACTCCGATAAAGCAGCCATAACATCAACGGTGCGAAGATCAAGGTCATCATATTGGACCGTAAATCGATGAAACTCCGGGCGGATACAATCATCAGCGCCGCCGCCAATAGAGCCACGGCCCACGGTACTTTCCGGCTCCGGGCCGCCAGGACGGTAAACAGGCCTATAAACGCAATTAATAAGGCTTTCAGCCATGATAACGCATCAAATCCCAGCAAGTGTTCAACCCAATAAAAAAGCAGTCCGCTGCCCCAGTTTTGATTAAGCCAGACCCGGCCTTCCGTGGCGAACGACCAGGTATCCGGTTTGGCCAACTGTCCGGCGGCCACATCCCGCCCTCCGGCTAAAGAGATGAACAGATCCCCGATCATGCGCGGCGACGACCAGACCACTCCGATGACCACCAGCAAAATTAATAAAGAGATCAGTGTAATGAGGAGCCCAATACGGATTGGCCCTCGGTTGGCGGGTAGTGTTGATTCCGGTTTCTTTGAGGATTTCGTTTTTCGTTTGGTCATCGTATTACCTCCGTAGGCTGAATGTTTTGTTATATGATAAATTTTTACCTTTTTTATTTTCGGCAACTCCAAGTTCCCATTTTATATTCTTATCAGTACAAAAATAGAAACCTATCGCAAATCCATGATTTTGCCCAAATCTGAAACAGTTGCAGGCCAAACGTATATCTGTTCAATCATTTTGAACCACGAATCACACGAATATCACGAAAAAAGAATTATAATTCGATATTATTCGTGCTACTCGTGGTTAAATGATTAATTTTTAGAAAAGTCTTTTCTTTTTCACGGGTGGTTGTGATGCCAATCATGTCCTGTTATTTACTTTTTTAATTTCGCTAAAGCATCCGCCAGCGCCGTATTAATGGGTTCCCCGGTATTTTGCTGCCGGAGGTATTGAGTCACTTCCCGCTTATTGCCGCCGCCCTTCTCCCCTTCCCGCCGTTTGGTGAAGGCCGACAGCTTCTCCCGATAGCCGCAGCCGCAAGTAAATATCTTATTCTCCCCTTCGCCGCGAAGCTCCATCTTCTTGTGGCATTCGGGACATCTGGCATTGGAGGTTTGGGAGATACCCTGCCGGTATCCGCATTCCCGATCTTGACAGACATACATCTCACCGCGTTTGCCTTTGACTTGCAGCAGGAATTTGCCGCATTCCGGGCATTTGGTGCGGGTAATGTTATCGTGTCGGTAAGTTTGGCTGCTGGCGGTGACCGTCTTCACCAATTGGGTGGCGTAATTCCGGATATTGCCGATAAAACCGGCGCTGTTCGCCCGGCCTTTGCTGATGTCGGCCAACTGTTGCTCCCACTTGGCGGTCAGTTCCGGGGACTTTAATTCCCCGGGCACTAGGCCAATCAACTGGATTCCCTTGGAGGTCGGGTAAATCTCCTTGCCGTTTCGTTCCATATAGAAAGAGTTAAACAGCTTCTCAATGATTTCAGCCCGGGTGGCCGGGGTCCCGAGGCCGCTGGTGCTTTCCAAGGCATCCCTGAGCGCCTGGTTTTCAATCATTTTCCCCGGATGTTCCATGGCCGAAAGCAAGGTGGCTTCGGTGTAACGGGCCGGTGGTTTGGTTTTGCCGGGAACGGTTTTGACCGTCAGCGCTTTCAATTTGTCAGCCTTGCGAATCTCCGGCAGGGCTTGTTCTTGTTCCTCTTCATCCGCTTCATCCTCCAGGCTGCCGATTCCGGCGTAAACATTCCGCCATCCTTTGGCTTTGACCATCTTGCCCCGAGCGGTGAATGTTTCTCCCTGGATAACGGCTTTCACCGTGGTTTGTTCATATTCAAACGGCGGTGAAAGTACCGCCAGAAACCGTTTCACAATCAAGTCATAGACTTTCAGCTCTTCCGGGCTGAGTTTCGACAAGTAGACCGGCTCTTCGGTGGGGATAATGGCGTGGTGGTCGGTGACTTTGGAATTATCCACCAACCGTTTGGTGGTGACGATTTTATTCTTTAATATATTCCGGGCCATTTCGGCGTAAGGGCCGGTGGCGATGCTTTTTAAACGTTCCGGCAGGGTGGGTACGATATCTTCGCTGATATAGCGGGAATCGGTGCGTGGATAAGTAACTAGTTTATGATTTTCATAAAGCTGCTGCATCACCGAGGAAGTGGTCTTGGCTGATAAGCCGTATTTGCGGTTGGCGTCCCGTTGCAACTCGGTCAAATCATATGCCAAGGGCGGCAGTTCCTTTTTGGCTTCCTTGATAACCTCCACCACTTCACCGCTCTGGCCGGTAACCTTGGCTGCAATCTCAGCGGCTTTGGTTTTATCGAAGATCCGAGATTGGCCCCCTTTATCCTGCCACTGGAGCGAATAACCGTTGGTGGCCGCCTGGATGGTCCAGTAATCTTTGGGTACGAACTTCTTAATCTCTTCTTCCCG
>JAEZJQ010000027.1 GCA_023436305.1 Bacillota bacterium | reverse complement strand
ACAGATCGAAGCGGAGAGTCACGATACCCAGTCGGGAATCCAAACGGAAAGCTGCGGCGAAGGCGGGCAGAACATCGGGTATATCGAGAATGGCGACTACGTTGTATACAACAATATCGATTTCGGCGGCGGCGCCACAAGTTTTCAAGCTAGAGTAGCCAGCGCCACCAGCGGCGGAAATATTGAGATCAGGCTTGACAGTGCTACCGGCACTTTAGTAGGTACTTGTGCAGTCGCCGGAACCGGTGATTGGCAGACCTGGACTACCAGCACTTGTGGGGTCGGCAGGGCAAGCGGAACGCATGACTTATATCTAGTATTTGCCGGAGGAAGCGGATACTTATTTAATATTAATTGGTTCCAATTTACCGGTGGAAGTGTAACGCCGTCGGCGACTACGACTCCGGCCGCAACTCCGACCCCAACCCCGACTCCATCGGCAACTCCGTTGCCGACCGGTTCGTATGTCAGATTCCGTAATGTTTCTACCGGTTTATACATTGACGGCATGGGATCGACCACCAATGGTTCCAATGCGTGCCAATGGGGTGACAGCGGCAGTGCCAACCAGCAATGGACCATAATTTACTCGGGAGGCTATATGTTGATTCAAAACAGGGCCACCGGATTGTATCTAGACGGCATGGGCCGTACCTCCAATGGTTCGATTTGTGGCCAATGGGCTTCCAGCGGCAGTACAAATCAGCAATGGACCCAAGAAACGGCGGGAAGTTATGTCAGGTTTAAGAACCGCGCCACCGGATTGTATCTGGACGGTATGGGTTCGACATCGAATGGCTCCAATCTCTGCCAATGGACGAGCAGCGGCAGTACCAACCAGCAGTGGCAGATTCAGTAACAGTTTTAAAGTTTTATGTGATGCCAAGTTGTATTTCATGACCGGAGCTATCTCTATCGAGATAGCCCCGGTCAATAAAAAAGTCTTCTTTAAAATTATCAATACGATTCAAGCCGGATGGTAACACCATCTTTGGTTCCTTATAAAAGGAACCGGGGCCATGAAATTAGTAAAACCGGATGGGAGTGGCGCTTCAATGAAGTCCCCAAATTTATTCAAGATTCAAGAATTCAAATTGCCTTTACATACAAAGTTTTATCTTTCAGTTAATCTCAATAACACCAAATCAACTGAAGAGATCAATACACTTTACCAGGAATTAATCGATTTTATCCGGGAGCATAAGATTCAGCCCGTCTATGAAAAAGTCTTTGGAAATCTGGTCTTTCGCGATCAATTTCTATCTTTTAGGACCCGTCTTTTAAAAAGCACTAATTTAAAAGAACCGCCCCTGGTTTATATCGAAGGGAAACCAGTCAGCGGCGTACCCATTTCAAGCATTTTAGTGTACGGTGTTTTAGCTGCTGATAATGCCATTAAAATCGATTATTATCATGACCCTCAAAATGACAATTGCATTGGGACCATATTACAAACACCGAAAACAAGATCTTTACACCTTCATGGGGTTAGGGTTCTAAGGCCGGGAATTTTAACCCCCATTCAGGAATTTAAATCCGTATATCAGTCATTAAACAAGTATATTCAAGAGAACGATTTTTCTCCGGCAGACATTTTACGGACGTGGATTTATTTGAAAAACATTTATAAAACCTATGGTGACTTTAATACTGCCAGAAGAGAATTTTTTCAAGAAAACAAAATTGAATTTGCAGGGGACTCCCAAGAACTGCCGGCGAGCACTTGTATTGGCGGAAAATCATCCGATCAATCCGAGATGACTATGAATCTGATATGCATGGATAAAAAATTGGCTTCCGGGAAGATCCGAAGACTATTTAATAAATATCAGAATGAAGCGGAAGGAAGCCAATATCTATTTAAGCCAACCTTTTCAAGAGCGTTATTAATCGAAGATGAGAACTTGATGGAACTTCAAGTTTCCGGTACAGCGAGTATCAATGAATTTGGGGATACGGTATATCTTAATGATGCTTACCAGCAAATAAAAAAAACCTTAATTAATGTAGCAGCGCTCCTCGAACAGGCCGGTATGAATTTTAATGATTTTACCGAGTCCACCTGTTTCTTTAAAAAGGAAGAATATTATCATGATTTTTTAGCAGCGATGAAGGAATTAAATATTGGGGAATTTACCAATACATTTGTGATTGGCGATATTTGTAGGGATAACTTATTATTTGAACTGGATGGTATTGCCATCAAGTATCGCTGAGCCTATTGCTATTGTACATAGAACAAAAAACTGGGGGAATAACAATGAATTTGCTGGGAACATTGGTTTTACACTTAACCTTTGCCATCACCGTAATTGCCTTAATCATGATTATTTTTATGAAAAGACCGGATACCTCAAAAACACATCCGGGCGTCATTTTGGGGCTAATCTCATGTTCCGGTGTATTATTGACGTCAATATTATTATTGTATTGTCTGGTTCGGGGTATTTTCTCGGTAGAGTTTGTGTATCACAATACTGAAACTTCCCTTCCCGTCATTTATAAAATTTCGGCGTTCTGGTCCGGTAGCGCCGGTTCCTTACTTTTATGGACCACTTGTTTTGCCTTGGTTCTTTTTTTCATTGACTGGCGGCATCGCCAAGCAAAAGAGAACAGAACTGTTTTTGGGGTCATTCTTTTTTTCATGGCCCTATTTTTAGTTATGATTTGCTTCATCAACAATCCCTTCCGCCAAGCCACCCCGAAAACCGATGGATTTGGCCTGAATCCGGCATTACAGAGTTTGGGAATGGTATTTCATCCGCCGATTGTGCTTTTGGGCTTTGCTTTTTTCTTCACTGCCCTGGCATATGCTTTTCACGATTTGAGAAACGCCGGCGAAAATCATCAGGATACGATCCGGAATTGGACCTTATGGGGGTGGGTACTGTTAACGGTGGGAATTGTCAGTGGAGGTCTCTGGGCTTATACGGAACTTGGATGGGGAGGTTATTGGGCCTGGGATCCGATCGAAAACTCTTCATTGGTTAACTGGCTCTTGGCGACGGTTTTTTTACATCGTTTAGGTAGAAAAGATTATAATTACCGCCACCAAAAAGGAAATTTTATAGTTATCGCGCTCACCGTCTTTTCGATCTTGCTGGGAACTTTTATTGCCCGCAGCGGAATCTTAAAATCGGTCCACGCCTATAGCAGCCAGAAGGTTTTATATTTCCTGGGCGGATGGCTGATTTTGTTGGCTTTGATTACGATTGTAATCATCTTCTGGTATCAACGAAAAAATAAACATACAATTCAGGCCGAAATTGAAGTTGCCGCCGCTTTGGAAGCCAAGTGGCATCAAAAAATATTAAAACCAATGAACTGGTTGGTATCGCTTTTGCTGATCATGGCAATTTTGGTTTTCGGCGGAACCGTGCTCCCGCTTTTCGGCATCCAAACACCGCCTGAATTTTACAATTATACCTTTGGTTGCCTGGGTTTATTACTTCTTTTAATCCTGGGCGTTTGCCCTTCCTTATTTCCGAACCGCAAATCTAATTTGCTCCCGGGCGTTATCGCCGGAATTATTGTTTTCTTTTGTACCGCGTTTAATTCTTCCTTTCATCCGCTGACGATAGTATCTTTATCCATATGTAGTATGTTGATAATCAATCTTTTGATCGCCATCTTCATGAATCGCCGTTATTATTTTGCAAACCGTAACCAATTTTCATTCTTCATGCTGCATGCCGCCATTTTATTGATGGCTATCGGTATCACCGGTTCCAAAGGGATTACCGAAGGAAAGGAACAAGTGTTTCGCTTTAACGACACCATGCGTTTGAAAAACTATTCAATCACATACCGGGAATTGCAATGGAGATATGAGAAAGGGAAAACGGTTGCCATAGCCACGATAGATGTCCTGGGGAAACAGGGCCGGGAAACGTTCAAGCCGGAGCTTGCTTATTATCAAAAACGGGATATGAACCATTCCCGGGCAGTTGTTAAAGCGGGGCTATGGGAAGATCTATATATTATCTTCGAAGGCCTGGATGAATCCGGCCAGGCCCTTTTCCGAGTGATGGTGTTAAGATGGGTTAGTTTGGTTTGGCTTGGAGGATTATGCCTTACAATCGGTACCATTTTACGTTTTGGGTGGAAACCTGCCGGTTGAACCGGTTTAAACTATCTGTAGGGAAGGGGAAAATTCCAGCCGACTGTAAAACGAAAGGCGGACAAACACATATTGCGCCATACTCAGGTTGAATGGAGGTGAACGGGAAAATAGAATATTGTATTTTTGCTCATATTTAGAAAAGGAGGGTAAACATGAAACGATCGAAAAAATTTTTTCTATGGATTACTACGCTTTGCATCATGATGATTTGTGTTATCTGGAACTCAAATTTAACAACGGTTTTCGCCGGAAATGTCAATTTATCCGATCCGGTCTTTAACTTTAACAAAATCCTTTTTATTAAACATCAACCGTATCCTACAAACCAGGGTGTCAACACTTTAAACGGGTACAGCGAACAACATATGTGCGATCAGTATTTTGGATTTAACGGGGTCCCGAATAGCGCGAATGGTTTATATATCTTAAATAACGCTTTGTCGGGCAACCCCACGGTTATCAACCTGCTGGCCAATTCCGTTTGCGCCAACGGACGTTATGCCGGTAAAAAGCTACAAGGTGGAGCGTTCCTATCACCTGATCTGAGTTATGACGGGAATCAAGTCGTTTTCGCATACTCGGATGCGCCCAGGGGCCAGTGGGATATCTGGAATGTCAATACCACCTATCACATTTTCAAAGTGAATATTGATGGATCCGGACTCACCCAATTAACTGACGGTAACTGGAATGATTTTGATCCGGCCTGGCTGCCCGACGGCAGGATCATCTTCATCTCCGAACGGCGGGGCGGTTATGGACGCTGCCACCAGCGTATTGTACCTACATATACATTACATACAATGAATGACGATGGGACAGGGATCCGCACCATCAGTTATCATGAAACCAATGAATGGGGACCGAGTGTCGACAATAACGGGATGATCGTCTATACCCGCTGGGACTATGTGGATCGCGGGGCGACCCATATGCATTCGGCCTGGATTACTACTCCCGACGGCTTGGATGCCCGTGCGCTGGTTTTAAATTACCCGATGTCTTCGGCGGGGGCGCCCTGGCGTAACAATACCCCCCTTATGCAGATGTCAATCAGGGCAATTCCAAATTGTAATAAATATGTGGCGATCGCCGCCCCTCACCATGGGCAGAATTATGGCCCGGTCATTGTCATCGATCCGGAAATCGAAGATGATGATTATTTATCAACCATCACCAACATTACCCCGGATAACTCCACTTACCCTGAATCGGGCGGAGGCGCTTTAGGTTATGGGACGCCATATCCCTTAAGTGAAGATTACTTCTTATGCGTGCATGACCCCAATCTTTCATCTGGAATTGATAATAAACGTTATGGTATTTATGCCATCGACCGCTTTGGAAATAAAACATTATTGTATAGAGATTCGAACATTTCTTGTTTGGACCCGATACCGGTCCGGCCGCGTCCGGTACCGAATGCAATCCCGGGAACCACACCGCCGGGCGGGACACCCGCGAATGCAGTGGTAACCGTAGCCAACATCTATGATACCCTGTTGCCATTTCCAAGCGGCACTACAATTACTCAGCTCCGAATCTGGCAGGTTTATCCCAAATCAACGACTCATGCGACCAACCCAAGAGTAAGTTATGAAAGCACTGAAAGTCAATGGGCGGGCAGAAACGCCAGAGGGCTCATCGGTACTGTACCGGTTGATACCGACGGCAGCGCTTCCTTTTATTTGCCGCCCGGACGGTGTTATTATTTCCAAGCGATTGCCAGTGATGGGACTGCGGTTCAGACAATGAGATCGGACGCCTATATCGTACCGGGGCAAACCCGCCTGTATTGCCAGGGATGCCATGACCCCAGATATACGGCTCCGGCGGTTGGCGCTACCATACCATCCGCTTTTCGAAGGACCCCTTCAACCATCACGCCGGATCCGGCTTCCGGTTCACGGCCGATGGCTTTCCCGCGTTTGATTCAGCCGGTCTTGGACAGCAAGTGCATCTCATGCCATAATGGTTCCCGAAATCCGGATTTACGGAAAGGATCCATTAGCGGCAATGGTTGGTCCACTTCTTATGAAAATCTAAGGCCGTATGTATTTCTATTTGACACCTTTTATCCCGGCTCAACTTGGGATTATACTTATCCCCGCACTGAACCCGGGAAATTCGGGGCCAGACAATCATCTCTATATAACAGGTTAAAGAGCGGGCATGGAAGCTTAAACGCCGAAGAATTGCACCGTTTTGTAATATGGCTTGATTCCGGAATAGCTCCGTTCTATGGTACCTATGAAAACCTAACCGCTCAACAAAACGGCCAACAGGTTGAACCGGTACTGCAATAACCGGTGTTACGGGAAAGAATGAACCAAAAATAATAAAGATAGGAGCTAAAACGATGAGGCAAAGGATATTGAAATTATTCCTCATGGTACTGCTTGGCGTGTTCATCACCCAGGGAATTGTTTGGTTCCCGGGGATTCATGATGTATCCGCTATTGATAGCGATTATTATTCGCCTTTTGATGTGGCGTACTCTCCGGATGGGACCATGATCGCAGTCTCCGATTTGACCAATGCAAGGCTTAATATCATCACAGCTTCCACCGGAAGTATTGTCCGCACCATTCAGCTCACGGGCAAACCCAAAGGTGTAGCTTGGAATGGAAATACCAGGGTTTATGTGGCGGAGTACGACGCAGGGACTGTAGCTGAAATTGATCCAACGGACGGCAGTATTTTACGGCGGTTTTCGACCGGACGGATGCCGGTAGGGATTGCGGTGGCCTCCAATAAACTGGCTGTCACCGATTTTGGATTAAAACAGGTTACGGTGATCGATTTAGTCACTGGGAATACCCTTGGTTCGGCGTCCGTTAAAGATTACCCCTATTTTGTGGATATGACCACCACTGGAACTTATGCGGTGGTAGGACATGCGACTCCTTCAGGCAGCGCCTGGAATACCGGTTATGCCGCTTCGGTTTCATTTGTGGACATGGACACCCGAACCGTCACTACAAATCTCTCCCTGCCGATGGGTTCCACCAATGTCAAGGACATCGAGTGTTCACCCGATGGAAGCTGGGTCTATGTTGTCCATACGCTTGGCAGGATAACTTTGCCGACGACCCAAATCACCAAAGGATGGGTCAATACGGATGCGCTTACAATTATCAATGCATCCACCCGGAGTATCTATACCACGGTGCTCCTGGATACTTTATATGAAGGGGCCGCTGATCCGTGGGGACTGGCGATTTCCTCCGACAGCAGAACACTGTGGGTAAGCATCTCCGGAACCCACCAGGTTTATAAGGTTGATCTTTATAATCTGCACCAGTTGCTGAATGGAAGTGGCCCTGCCCGGCCGCAGGGTGATCCCACCCTCACCTTTCGTTCAAAATCCGGCTATAACAAACCATATTCCGACATCTGGTTTGCGATTAAGATGGACCGCTCAAAACAGGCTCTGTTGAAAAACAATCTGGGGGCGCTCTATAGCGCGGGTTTATTGACCAAGATTAAACTTGCCGGCCAAGGCCCCCGGGGTATCGCTATATCTCCCGATGGAACCCGGGTTGCCGTCGGGGCTTACTTTGCCGGCCAGATTTACTTGATTAACACTGCTACCAATCAAACCGTCCAAACTATCGCTTTAGGGAGCCAGCCGGCGGAAGATTCGGTTCGCCGTGGCGAGCGGACCTTTCATGACGCCTCTACCACGACCCAGAAATGGTTAAGCTGCGTAACCTGTCATCCGGAGGGCCGGGCGGACGGACTGAACTGGGATATGCCCAATGATGGCATAGGAACTCCCAAAAATACCAAGTCGATGTATAAAGTATTCGATACTCCCCCGGCCATGTGGCGTGGCATTAGAGAAGACGCCACCGCCGGAATTATTGCCGGCTTTAAATTTATCAAGTTCAAAACCCCGACTCAACAAGAACTGAACGATGTGGCGGCCTATATCCAGTCAATCGAAGAAGAGACTTCGCCGTATTGCAACGCCGATGGTTCGATGACCGCGGATGCGCTGGCAGGCAAAGCGCTATTTGAAAGCAGCGGCACGCAATGCGCTACTTGTCACTACGGGCCTAACCTGACCGATCTTGCCGTTCATGATGTTGGAACCAAAGATGCTTATGATATTGACGGCAATTACGTTAGTCCCCCGTTGATTGAACTATGGCGGACCGCGCCTTATTTGCATGATGGTTCGGCCCCAACCCTTAGAGACGTACTGACTACTAAGAATGCGGAGAATCGGCACGGCGCGACTTCCCAATTAACCAGTACCCAGATTGATCAATTGGTTGCTTTTTTGCTGCAAGTAAAATCTGGTTACGGCGGTCCAACTCCGGTACAGACTCCAACTCCGGTACAGACTCCAACTCCGGTACGAACTCCGACTCCGGTTTCAACTTCGACGCCGTCTCCATCTCCGACCCCAAGCGCGCCATCGGCCTTTTCACAGATCGAAGCGGAAAGTTTCACCACCCAGTCGGGTATCCAAACTGAAAGCTGCGACGAAGGCGGACAGAACATCGGCTACATTGAGAATGGGGATTATGCTGTATACAACAATATCGATTTCGGCAGCGGCGCGGCAAGCTTCCAGGCTAGAGTAGCCAGCAACACCAGCGGTGGTAATATTGAAATCAGGCTTGACAGTATTAGCGGCACTTTATTAGGGACTTGTTCAGTCGCGGGAACCGGTGGGTGGCAGACTTGGGTTAACAGCACTTGCAGTGTTATCGGGGCAAGCGGAACGCATAACTTGTATCTAAAATTTACCGGCGGAAGCGGATACTTATTCAACCTGAACTGGTTCAAATTTACCAGTGGAATTGTTACACCTACTCCAACGCCGACCCCGACATCAGTGGTGACGCCGACCCCGACATCAGTGGTGACACCTACTCCGACACCAGTGGTGAC
>JAEZJQ010000023.1 GCA_023436305.1 Bacillota bacterium | reverse complement strand
TAGCCTTTAGAATGCTATAATAGACTGTCGCGGTTAACTAAAGAAGCAGAATCTTCATCTAAATAAAGGTTGAAATTTGAATGTTGCTTCAACATAGTCGCTGGAATCATATTGCTTAAATCGTTTTCCAAGGTGAGTTTAATCGCTTCAGCTTTGGCCTTAAAGGGAACACAAGATAATATTACTTTACTCCGTATAATTTCATGAACTGTTAATGAAACCGCTTGTTTTGGCACTTCGTCGACTGTCTTAAACCACCCTTCACGGACTTGCTGTTTTTTGCATTTCTCATCCAGATCCACAACAATATAGGCTTCTTGCGTTTCAAAATCAGCGGGGGGATCGTTAAAAGCAATATGACTATTCTCCCCGATACCAATCAAAGCCAAATCGATTGGTTGCTTTCTAATTTCCTTCGTAAGTTCAGCGATATTTTTTACAATATTACCTTCGGTTTCCACAAAGTAAGCCTTTTGCAGCTCAACAAATTTAGTAAAGCGTTCTTTAAGATATCGGCGAAAGCTAGCTGGATGTTCCATCGATAAACCAGCATATTCATCCAGATGAAACATTTCCACTTTTTTCCAGTCTATGTCTTTTCGTTCAGCCAAAGCTTTAATCGTCTCAAACTGCGATGCGCCCGTCGACAAGAGAATTCTGGCACTTCCTTTTTCAGCAATCGCTTTATTCAAAACGGAGGCTGAAAATTTGGCCGCCTCTTGCCCTAATTCAACCGGGTTAGCAAAAACTTTTACTTTCATCTTGTCCATCCCCTTCTTTACTGTAATTTCCTAAAAGTTTAATTTATCAATACCCGAAAACAAATACATGGAATAAATAAGACAAATTTATTTGCAATGAAATATGCTTAGATTTGTTATTTACCAACCTGATAAGCTATCTTACCATCAACAATCGTCATCTTGATTTCGATTTTCTCATTAAAAATAGCTAAATCAGCTTTCATTCCTGCGCTTATTATGCCAATCTCCCGATCGAGCCGCTGCATCCGCGCAGGATTAAGTGTAACCAGTTTTATTACTTCCAAAATATTCAATCCCACGAGGTTGATCATATTTTTAACCATTTTATCCATTGTTGAGACACTACTGGCAAACGAACTTCGATCCATTAATTTTGCCACATAATTGTCGTTTTGTATTGGAATCTCAAAGCTATTAGGCGCATTAGCCTCAACCAGTACATCCAATCCTCCCAAATTAAACACTCCCGGTCCTAACCCGGCGGCAGACATCGAATCTGTCACTAAACAGATTTTTTCTAACCCTTTAGTTTTTAAAGCCAGTCGCATCAAACTTGGGGGAAGATGATGTCCGTCAGCAATCATCTCCGTAGTTAATTCATCAATTAGCAATGTTGACTCGATTACACCTGCTACTCGATAGGCATCCACTCGCTCAAGTCCAGACATTCCAGAAAAAATATGAGTTACATGAGTGAAACCTGCTTCAACAGCTTTAAGTATTTCTTGATAAGTTGCATTAGAATGGGCGATAGATGCAACAATTCCTCGTTTTTTCAACTCCCGGCCAAGCACTAATGACCCTGGCAGCTCCGGTGCGGCAGAAACACGAATAATGCAAGGGTATTTATCAAGAATTGAAATGTATTCTTCTTTTTGGGGATTAATTATATACTTCGGATTTTGTGCGCCTTTTTGTTTCTTATTAAAATACGGTCCCTCAAGATGCGCGCCTAAGATTTTAGCCCCGCCTGTAAAGCCCATCTTTGCGGCCAGTTGTATACAATTAACTGCATTTTCAATATCACTTAACGGACCTGCTAAAGTTGTAGGCAGAAAGGAGGTAACGCCGTTTCTCACTAAGCCTTGAGCCATCTTTTGCAGGTCATTTGAGGTAGCCGCCATTACATCCCCGCCCCAAGCGCCGTGTAAATGTAGATCAATAAAACCGGGGCTGATGTAAGCACCTCCCACGTCTATAACTTCCGCATTTTCTGGAATACATATCTGGTCTTTCTGCCCGACCGCTTTGATCCATTCTCTTTCGATTAGAACTGTACCGTTTTCAATTAAGCGTAGAGGTGTAATTATTGTTCCGTTAGTAAAAGCTGTTATCTGAGCCGGCATGTTCCGCCTCCTATTTTTCTTTTAACTTGCCAAAAGACGTCGGGTGAAATAGATTACCAATTTTCTCCTTCCAATCATAAATAATTATCGTCTGGGGGCCGCAGTTGACTCCCGGATTACTAAATCTGAAGGGATTACCAGATTGGTATAAGGTCCTGAGCTTTCGCCTTTGATTTTTTCCATCAACAGTTCGGCAGCTTTAACTCCGATTAATTCCAAAGGACGTTCAATCGTAGTAAAGTTGGGGCTAAAAATCGTAGCCCAACGCGGTTCACCAATAATGACGACTGATAATTCCTGGGGAATTTTTACATTCATCTGATTTATCATAAAAACAACGCCCTCGGCAATGGAATGCTGACCAATGACCAACGCCGTTGGACGGGAGCTTTGGTTCCATAAATCATGGAAAGTCTGACTTCCTTGGTTTGCGTCTCGGCAAAGATAAATACATTCAGGTTTATCTGCGCTCATTTCTTGTAAAGCCTTTTTGAACCCCTCAGCCCGTCTTTTTTGGTCGGTATCAAAGAAAGATTCTTTGCCGATAAAAGCGATGTTCCGATGGCCTAATCCGATGAGATGTTTGGTAGCCGTATACCCCATATGGCAATTGTCTATATATACCAAATCGCAATCAAAATTCTCCGTATCGCGATCAAGGACCACGAAAGGAACACCCTCTTGTCTTAAAAGCTTCAGCCCGGAATTGGACACATGACTAATGATGATACCGCTACATTGCGTCGAAAGCATGGTCTCCAGGTAATGGTGTTCTTTCTCCTCGTTTTCATCCGAATTACCAATGATAATACTGAGGGAGTTTTTCTGCAACTCGTTTTCGATACCTTTGATCATCTTGGTGAAAACCGAATTCCCGATATCAAGAACTAAAACACCTATAAATCCGGAATTATTCTGCCGCATACTCTTGGCAAGAATATTCGGGCGATAGTGGAGCTTTTGAGCGATTTCGATGATGCGGTTTCGGGTCTCCTCGCCTACTCCATCTTTTCCACTAAGAGCTCGTGACACCGCATTAACTGAAACATTGGCTTCAGCTGCAACCATTTCGATAGTTACTCTTCTTGTTTTCATAATGATCACCTTCCTTGAGTCCAGGTCAACATTCCATCCAAGTTTAACGATAACTTTTTCGTTCACTTTAACGTTAATGTAATTTCGACAAAAACACCCTGGATTCCTTTTTTTTAAAGAATATTTTTAACAAAGGTTATATGGATTTTTATGGTTATCAATTTTTTATTTTAATGTACTTTAAAAGAACCCTAACTTTTTCAAATGGTTACCAATATGTTTTTGGAGGAAATGGGCATATAGATCTTCATTTTTGTGTAAGCAGTTAAATATTTTATTCTTAAATAAATAATTACCTTTTTCATCTTTGGCTTGCAGGATAAGACCGTAAGTAATATGAATGACCTGGCGGGCATCATTTAGGTCCATTAAATCCTTTAATTCCGAATCCGAAAGTTTGTAGACATTCGGGATTTTATTGGGGTCGGCTGAGATATGATAATATTTTTTAGCTTCTTCCAGATGTTTTAAAGCATACGTATGAATATCCCGATACAAAATAGGTTCTTTTTCAATAACCACCCGGACCGCCTCCAACCAATTGGTACCGGCAGTTTTAAGATGAAAACGTTTACTTTCATGACCGATAATCGGAAAGACCCTGAACTTGTCGCTTCCGGAGTGAATGCTTAACTTATACCTGAAATAATCGGCGATCTGTTCATGCTCAATGTATTCCTGCTTAAATTTATTTAGGTCTCCAACATAATCGATGCCTTTTTGAAACTCGCCACAGAACCGGGGGGCCAGACTATTAATTTTGACTCCGGCCTCCGTTAATTGTTTCGCTACAAAAAAATGCGCCAGCGGATGGGTTGGAGTCGCTGTTTCATCGATTGATATTTCAAAATCTATGTTGCCATAAGGTCTGATTAATTCATTGTATACCTTAATTGCAAAATCAATTGCCTTTTGATAGATGACAACATTAAGGCGAAACTGTTCCGGAGTAAAAAACAAATTCATGCCGGCTATTTTAAATTCTTTTCCTAAAAACCAGGTTTCCAAGTATTGGCGTAAGTTAGGTTCATAAGTTAAATAAATTTTGTCGATTTCCGCTTGTTCTTCGTTTTGGAGATTATGGATGTGTTCGGAACAGTCTAAAGTAATCATGGTAAAACCGTTATTCAAAGCCATTTTGATATCATCGAAGGTTTTCAGATGGTCACCGTCAGCCCCGAAACCTCCTTGATAATTCTCTTGAAATACTGCCCAGACAACATCAGCCAATACTTCAGAGTAGTTTCTTCCGGTAAAATTCAACTCCCTGATTGATTGTTGAGCTAGAACAGGCCTTGCTTTAAGCCCTTTCATCAGTTTAAGGTGGCCTACTGAGGCGAGTCCCAAACGATCACCTAAACCGATAGTGACATCATAGTCTCCCAAAGAGACTGGATTTGTAAATGGAAAATATTTTTGAATAACTTTACTATTGGCAACTGATAATGGACAGTTTTTAAAACCAATCCCCTTCTCTGAGTGTATTTCCCCCTCCAATTCATTAAAAATAGACGAATCGGATCCGGTAACGATTAATTCCTTACCTAGTTTTGTTTTGATTAAAAATAAGATAGAACCATTCAATTCATGAAGTGATTCGGGATATATCGAATTGTACTCGGGTTTTGTTTTAACTAAACTCTTCAACTCGTCAATATTCTTGTTTTGAGAAGTGAATTCCCCTAAATCCGCTATTATATTCATCCAAGCTTACCCCCTTAATTAATAAACTTTTCTTTTAAGGCCCATAAACCTAAAGCAGGGTTACTGATATAAAATACCTCTTCCCCGTCTTTCAGCCTGTTAAAACCGTTCTCCATTAAATCCGGGTTATATCGTCGGACCGCCTCATGATAGGGTAAATATTTGAAGTTGGCTTTTTCAATCTCGTCCTTTGTTAAGTCTTCCACGGCATAAGTAATATGGAATCTATCCTCGGATGAGCCATGAATCAAGTGGGCAGCCGCAGACAGATTATTCTTGAGATCCGGTTCCTGTTCCACCAATTGTAATACCTTTTTACTCCCAACATAACCATATTTGCGGATCAAAGCGTCAATTGCCTGATCTTCCCCGAATTGCTTAACACCTGGCGCCATAATAATCAACTCCCCACCATCGGCAATCGCCATCCTGGTTCTATAAATTGCTTTATTCCCCAGCCAAGTGCTTTTGAATTCCTCCGGATCAATGTATACAACAACCTTTTTTAAGGGACGCTCTAATAAATCCAGGTTTCTAGCCTGGCTAAATTTTACTGCCGCTTCAAAAAGCTGATAATTGTTACCGATAAATAAACCATTCAGTTGAGTCTCAACTTTGGAAGTGGAGGTGACTGTTAAAATATAATTTAACGGCAGCTTACTAAGAAAATGCTCCTCAGCGTAATTAAATACTTTACGTACCGGAGTGTCAGCCCGGCCCATCATCCGTTCCATACCATAAGAAGCGCCCAAGAAATGGGAACGGTTGATAATATCTTTACCGCCACAACCAACAAAGATGTTCTTGTTATAATTGGCCATTCCTACCACTTCATGAGGAACAACCTGACCAATCGAAATGATTTGATCGTAACTAGGATCGAATAAACGTTTGTTAATCTCAACCTGAATCGGGTACTTCACCAGACCCCCGGATACTTCGGCGATAAAATCCGCTGGAACTTCTCCAACCCTTACAATATCATTGCGCCAGTCATGATCAAAAAAATGATCCGCCGGGATCTCCGAACCGAACATCCGTTGTTTTTCGAAAATACTCATAGGCACATGAGTCCCTAATGCAGGCATAATGTCTACTTGACAATTAGGGGAAAGCATCGCATAAAGTAATTGCACTATTAACCCGGCCTTCGAATGAAAACGGGTAAAATCCGGTGGTAGCAGTAATGCTTTCCGGGGTTTAGTTGAAAGACTTTCCAACCAAGTCTTCAAATAGAATTCAAGTTGTTTTTGTTCAATATTATCACTTTGAATATTAATCTCTTTCATCCAGATCCCTCACTTTCCTGATAGAATTCGGATACATACGCCGACTGTTAAAACAAGGCAGACACACAGGTCTGCCTTACTTCAAGATATTAAACTTAAACTGTATAAGTTGTCGCAGCTGTATTGCCGCCTCTTCCGGTCCAATTAGTATGGAAAAACTCACCACGGGGTTTGTCGACTCTTTCATAGGTATGGGCGCCGAAATAATCGCGTTGGGCCTGAAGCAAGTTAGCCGGAAGTTTTTCACAGCGGTAACCGTCAAAATAACCCAAGGCGGTGGTAAATGCCGGTACCGGAATACCATTGGTCAAAGCAGTTGCACAAACTATTCGCCAACTATCTTGAGATGATAATACTTTTTCTTTGAAGAATGGATCAAGTAATAAATTAGTAAGATTTGGATTTTTATCAAAAGCTTCTTTAATCTTACCAAGGAAGATGGAGCGGATGATACATCCGCCGCGCCACATCAGTGCTATTTCACCGTAATTGAGGTCCCATCCATAAGTTTGGGCGGCTGCCCTCATCAGGGTGTAGCCTTGCGCATAGGAAACTATTTTTGAAGCATAAAGCGCTTTTTTAATGTCTTCAACAAAGGCTTTTTTATCACCTGCAAACTTTGGTTTTGGGCCAACCAGAACTTTTGAAGCAGTTACTCGTTCTTCCTTGATGGCAGAAAGGCAACGGGAAAACACCGCTTCCCCAATCAAAGTCAAGGGAATACCTTCATCCAGCGCGGCAATACCTGTCCATTTCCCGGTACCCTTTTGGCCGGCAGTATCAAGGATCTTATCCACCAAAGGTTTACCGTCACTATCTTTAATCGTAAAGATATCTCGGGTAATTTCAATTAAATAGCTGTTTAGTTCGCTTTCATTCCATTCTTTAAATACTTGATGTATTTCATCGGCGGACATCCCTAGCAAATCCCTCATTAACTGGTACGCTTCACAAATAAGTTGCATATCACCATATTCGATCCCATTGTGGACCATCTTCACAAAATGACCGGCGCCACCTTCGCCAACCCAATCACAGCATGGGTTACCATCAACCTTAGCAGCAATAGCCTGTAAGATCGGTTTTACATGGAGCCAAGCCGCCGTCGAACCCCCAGGCATAATGCTAGGTCCTTTCAAAGCACCTTCTTCACCACCGGAAACACCGGTTCCAATATAAAGCAATCCTTTGCTTTCCACGTATTGAGTACGACGAATGGTATCTGGAAAATGGGAGTTGCCGCCATCGATAATAATATCTCCTGGCTCCAAAAATAGAATCAGTTGTTCAATTAGATCATCCACCGGTTTACCGGCTTTCACCATCATCATTATTTTACGAGGTTTTTTTAGGGAATCAACCAATTCTTTCAGAGAAAAAGTACCGATAATCTTCTTTCCTTTGGCGCGACCTTGAACAAAACTTGTTACACTTTCAACGGTACGATTATATACCGCAACTGTAAATCCTTTGCTTTCCATATTCATGACTAAGTTTTCACCCATAACGGCCAGACCTACTAAACCAATATCTGCTTGGCTCATTTCAAAATCTCCTTTGCAATTATTTATTTTAGCGTTTTACTCGCGCGTTACCTTCCCAAATACTCCAGACCTGCTCTTCGTCGGCGGGTTGAGCGTAATCCATCAGTAATGTTGTGGCCAATGCTCCACTGGCCCAACCGAATTGAATCCATTTCTCCGGTTCCCAGCCTTTCAAGATCGCATAAAGCATACCGCCTACGAAACCATCTCCGCCTCCGATACGATCCAGAACAGTGATTTGACGGGGTTCTACCACATGCCAGCTCTCGCCCTCCAACATGATGGCACCCCACATGTGGCTGTTGGTACTGATAACCTGACGTAGCGTTGTGGCAAAAACCACAGAATCGGGAAATGCCTTTTTCACACGGCCGATCATGGCCTGGAAGCTATCGATTTTAGATGTCAGATCTTTTCCGCCGGCTTCCGGTCCTTCGATTCCTAGACAGAGCTGGAAATCTTCTTCGTTTCCAACCAGAATATCGGAAACGCTTGCGATCTCCCTAAAAATATTATGAAGCTCTTTTTCACGGTCCTTCCAGAATGAGGCGCGGTAATTAAGATCGAAAGAAATACGGGTGCCATATTTCTTTGCCGCTCTAGCGAGTTCAAGGCAGAAGAGGCCTGTTTCGGGTGACAGTGCGGCAATCAAACCTGATAGGTGTAAGATTTGCGCGCCTTCATTACCGAAAATCCTTTCCAAATCGAAATCTTTAACATTAAGGGTCCGGCCAACCTCGCCTGCACGGTCGTTATGCACTCTTGGTCCGCGTGTTCCATAGCCGCTATCAGCAATATTGAACTGGTGACGATAGCCCCACGGGCCTCCCTGCGGGACTTCCTTGCCCTCGTAGGCCATATGCCTACTCGCAAGGTCGTTTTTGATAAACTGAGCAATTGGGCTACCCTTGACAAAAGTCGTCAATACTTTGACGGGCAGCCCAAGATAGGACGAAATACTCGCTACATTGGTCTCTGCGCTGGTAGCCTGCATAATAAAAGTATTACTGCAATGTACAGGTTGACCATTGATTGGGGTGATCCGGACTCCTATGCTGGTAGGGACGATCAAGGAATAGCTGAAGTCTTTCCTTAGTTCGATTTTCATATGAAACCTCCTTATTTTATTAAACCCCGCTAAAAGCTGAAAATCCGCCATCAACCGGGACCACGATACCGGTAACAAAAGCCGAGGCATCAGAAATTAACCATAGTAAAGTACCGGTTAAATCTCCCGGTTCTCCAAATCTCCCCATCGGAGTATGGGCAATGATTTTTTCACCACGAGTAGTAAGTTCCGCGGTTTTTTCGTCGGTTAATAAAAATTTATTTTGAGCGGTAAGAAAGAAACCAGGCGCTATTGCATTGACTCGAATACCGACCGGGGCCAAATGCATAGCCGACCATTGTGTAAAATTGGAAATTGCCGCTTTGGCTGCGGAGTAAGCAGGAATTTTGGTTAGTGGACGAAAAGCATTCATTGAAGAAATATTGATAATCACTCCTCGATTCTGCTCTGCCATACATTTACCAAAGATTTGAGTCGGTAAAAGCGTGCCCAAAAAGTTTAAGTTAAAGACAAATTGGACCCCATCGGACTCCAAATCAAAAAAACTTTTCTGACCCTCGACGTTGGATTTTAAGTCCGCCGCAAAAAGTTGTTCATTAGTAGTTGTAGCCTTTGGGTTATTACCACCGGCCCCATTAATTAAAACGTCGATTTTGCCAAATTCTCCGAGTACTATATCCCTGGCTGATTCAAGAGATTTTTTTTCAAGTACATTGGCTTTAATCGCAATCGCCTTATTTCCCCCGGATTTAATCTCATCGGCAAGCTTCTGTGCCGCCTCCTCATTAAAATCAAGAATCGCGATTTGTACGTTTTCTTTCGCCAAAGCGCGGGCCATTTCAGCGCATAAAACACCTGCGCCACCGGTAATTACAGCTACTTTTCCAGTAACATCAAAATTTTTACTCATTATTTTTTAAGCCTCCCAAATCATTATGCTATTAAATTTCTTCTGTACTTTCTCGTAAAACTAATGAAGGGGAAAGCACGATTTTTTTCGATACTTGTTTAACTTGGAGCACATCGTAGAGAATCTGTACTGCATTTTTAGCCATTGATTCCTGAAGATTATCCACAGATGTTAACGTGGGGGTTGAGAGTGTAGCCAGGATCGAATTGTTATAGCCAACAACGGCTACATCTCCGGGAACTTTATAACCAAGCTTGGTTAACTCTTTAATAACCGCAATGGCAGTGATGTCTTCTCCGGTAATAATTGCAGTCACCTTTCCTTTCTCCGAAATAATCCGACGGATACCATAAATTACTCCTTCGGCGTTACGTTCGATTTCAATAACATTATTTTCATTCAAGCCATATTCCCGCATCCCCTCCTTGAAACCGTTTATCTTGGCTATACCGCTAAAACTTGTAAGATCATTTAAATACAAAATATCCCGGTGACCTTTTTTAACCAAATAACCAACTACATCTTTAATACCTTGCAAATCATCACACAATACGGAATAAATATTGTTTCCCGGCAAATAACTGTTAACCATGACGATGGGAAGACTCTCACTAATAGCCAGGATATGTTGGTTACCGGAACGTTCTTTAAATACTGAACCAACCAGAATGAGTCCATCAACTTGTTTTTCCAACATTACCCGGAGATATTTTTTCTTCTCTCCCAACTCACCGCCGGTATTCGATAATATTACGTTATAACCCAGCATCGTGAATTGTCGTTCAATTGTATATGTAACCGTGGCCGAATACAGATCTCGAATGTCGACGGCCAAAACTCCGATAGTTTTCATTGAATTGACAACTAACCCTCTAGCAACCGCATTAGTTACAAAATTAGTCTGTTCCAATATCTGCTGTACCCGTTCCCGGGTCTCTGGACTTACCTTTTCCGGTTCATTGATTACTCTGGAAATAGTGGCAATGGAAACACCGGCCAGTTTAGCAACATCATTCATTTTCAAAGAAATCACCTTTTAAAAAGATTGTAACCGTTTACTTAATATACATAGATATTGTAGTCTAGATATCAATTCCAACTATGTAAGCGCTTACATTAATATTATAATACTTTCCTCAGAAAACCTCAAGTGGTTGTTTTGATAAATTGTTCGTCTGAGTCAATTGCAAATCTCAAAACGTAGAAAACAACAGTCCATCCTTGCTGTCTTGCTTTTTCAAGGATGGTTTCCAGTTCTTTCGCGGTATATTTTAAAGATAAGTTGTCAACTGTTCTTGAACTTCGGCTCCGGTTAGGCCCGGCTGTTGTTTCAGCCAGTCTAAGATAATTTCTTCGTAGAGAAATAGTTTCTGTTGAAAAACACATTTTGTTTAACTGTTTATTATTTGAACCATCAAGAAATTTTTGATCGAAAAATGTTGCAGCTGGTCGATCCATACGCCACAACATTTTGGATATTTGTCAATAATTATATTGGAATTATAACTATAATTTACTTTTTCCATGGGAATAAAACAACGGGGGCATAAACCGACGAAGTTCGGGGAGGCGGTTAATACCGGTCACTGTTTACCGGAGATTAATCTTTTCTTTATAAAGGTCGGGATTGTCTTGAAGACGAAGCTGAATATAATCCCACATTTCTCCGGGATCAAACCATAAACCCCGGCATGTGGGGCAAAAGTCAACGGCGAAGTAATGATATGGGTATGTCTTAAGTTCGGTTCGACAACGAGGGCAATGCATGGTTAGTCCTTCGAACTTTAGTTTTAAATTTCATTATTTCAATCGGCTTAAATTCAATTGCTCAGTATATTCTTTTGGGCCGAATTTCGTTTAGCAACGGCCGTTGAAACTCCTGTCTCACTGATAAGACCACTTTTGGGAATTTACTTCAATTCATAACCGATTCATTTCTTGATAAATTTGTCAAAAAAATCAAGCGTCATCCGGACATTTTCTTCTGAATACAATTTATCATTATAAAATGGAGCGTGGCCTGCATTAATAAGATGGATTTCAGCGTAAATATCGCTTTTCACTAATGTTTCATGAAGAACTACACTCTGATTACACGGCACAAAATTATCCGCCGTTCCGTGCAAAATAAAAAACGGTGGTTCGCCTTTAGTAATATAATTCAATGGATTCGATTTTTTTATCCAATCCGCTAGTTGAGGCCCTAAACCACCAAGAAACTCAACTTCCGGTGACTTGGGCAAATTCATCTTGTCAAGCAGATTAAAATCAGTCGGTCCATAATAATGGGCTACCGCCTGAACCGAACTCGAGAATTCCATATTGTGG
>JAEZJQ010000001.1 GCA_023436305.1 Bacillota bacterium | reverse complement strand
AGGAATATAAGGGTGATGATCTTTATATATTCACCATAGAATTGAGTCTTTGTATGGCAACAATGTTTTTTGCGACCTTTATATTTAATCTAATGGAAATGAAAGCATTTCATAAAGGGATAGCTAGGAGTCTGTGCGGCTAATCGATTTTCGAAGTGTATTTAGTATTAAGTGACATATTCTAATACAATATATAGTGGTTTTAAGTTATTAAAAAGTGTTACGCGCACAGACTCCTGGCGGTAGGAATACCGCTTTTCAAAGGGTAAAGGGAAGCCCTTTCGGGGGCCGGGGTGTCCCCGGTATTATATCGATTCCCCTCCTTGCGAGGAAGGGGCTAGGGGATGGTTGGC
This sequence comes from Bacillota bacterium, assembly GCA_023436305.1. Taxonomy (GTDB): domain Bacteria; phylum Bacillota; class UBA4882; order UBA8346; family UBA8346; genus JAEZJQ01. The sequence goes on along the minus strand of JAEZJQ010000001.1, from coordinate 75,490 downwards.
CCGAATTTCAACTTTTTCATCCTTGTTTGCCCAGACTCTGGCATTGTGGTTAATATAAAAATATCACTGCGCCCGTTTGATGACCTTTCATCGGGGTTAATACCAACTTAGGTATATAGAGACGGCGGACGCCGGCTTGGAAAATCAGCCGGTGCCCGCCTGTTTTTTATTTTGCTTTTTAAACAAACTTTTATAGGTTAATTCCATCTTGTGATAAAATACTATCAAGAACCCAACCCACCGTTTCCAGGAGGTAAATCCATGTCCGACCATTATTATTCAAACAAGCCTACTTCTGCTCACGATATCCAGCAAGTCGAAGTGGAACTCAGAGGGGTCCGTCTCAAATTCCATACCGACGCCGGCGTCTTCTCCAAAAAACGCATCGACCCCGGCACCGAACTGCTCATCGAATCCCTGCGTTTACCTCCCGATCTTCACCGCGTATTTGATCTCGGTTGCGGCTACGGCCCCATCGGGCTGACCCTCGCCAAACTTCTGCCCCAAGCCACCATATCCATGAGCGACATCAACGAACGGGCCGTGGACCTGGCCAGGCAAAACGCGGCCGTAAACGGAATTCACAACGTAACCATCAAGGTGGGGGAAGGATTTACCCCGTTTCCGGATCAAAGTTTCGACCTGGTAGTCACCAATCCGCCGATCCGGGCCGGCAAGCAAGTAATTTACCCATTGATCGATGAAGCCTGGCGGGCGCTGAACCCCGGAGGCTGGGTGGCGGCGGTAATTCTCACCCGGCAAGGCGCCAAAAGCCTGGAACAAAAAATGACGGAAGTCTTCGGAAATGTGGCCGAATGGGAAAAGGGCGGCGGCTACCGGGTGGTGGCCAGCCAAAAGAAGTAGCGGAAATCGGAAAAATTCAAATGTACATGAAAATCGAGGTTTAAATTATTGCAGGCTGACTATACTAAAATAGTATTTTCGACATTTAAGGAGTGAACATTGTGAATGAAAGTCCGCTAAAAATACTATTGCTCTCAGCCGAAGTCGTACCCTTTGCCAAAACCGGCGGTTTGGCCGATGTGGCCGGAGCGCTGCCCAAAGCCTTGAAGGAGCTGGGCCATGATGTACGGGTGGCCATGCCCCGTTACGGATTCATTGACCGCCAGAAATACAATCTTCAGGAAACCCTCAATGGACTTGAAGTTCCTATGAACGAGGGGCGGGAAACCGCCGCTATTTTCCAAGGAACCATTGGCCAGGATGTCCCCATTTATATGGTGGATAATGAAAAGTATTTTAACCGGGACGGGATTTACATGTACCAGGACGATGCCGACCGGTTTATCTTTTTTTGCCGCGCGGCCATGGAAATGGTTAAACAGATCGATTGGAGGCCGGATGTCCTCCATTGCAACGACTGGCACACCGCTATTATTCCCAACTGGATGCATACCATCTACCGCGATGACCCGTTTTTTGAAAACGCCGTCACTATTTACACCATCCATAACCTGGCCTACCAGGGGCTCTTTGGCAAACGGATCCTGGATGTCGCCGGTATCTCCCAATATCAGTATTTAGTGCCGCCCGGGGTTTCGCCGGACAACCAGATCAACATGATGGGCCGGGGTATATTCTTCAGTGACGCCATCAATACCGTCAGTGAAACTTACGCGGAGGAAATTCTGACCCCGGAGTACGGTGAAGGCTTTGACTGGCTGTTAAAAGAAAGGCGCGACCACCTTTACGGCATTTTAAACGGAGTGGATTACGAGGTCAATAATCCGGCCACCGACCCCCGGATTTATCGGCATTATGACCTCCACAACCCCCAGGCCAAATTGGAAAACAAAACCGCTTTGCAAAAGGATGCCGGACTGGCCCCCGAAATGGATACCCCCCTCATCGGTATTATTTCCCGGCTATCGGACCAAAAAGGATTCGACCTCATCGGACAGGTCATCGAAGGTTTAATGGAAAATCTCAATTTCCAACTGATATTGCTCGGCACCGGCATGGAGCACTACCATCATTTGTTCAATGAAATCAAGCAAAAATATCCCCGCCAGGTGGCGGTCTATTTGACCTTCAACAATGAATTGGCCCAGCGAATCTATGCCGGTTCGGATCTGTTTTTAATGCCCTCCCGGTTTGAACCTTGCGGTTTGGGACAATTATTGGCCATGCGTTATGGTAGCGTTCCCGTGGTCCGGGAAACCGGCGGCCTCAAAGATACGGTCACCAATTACGACCCCCGCACGGGGAATGGAAACGGTTTTACTTTCAAAAGCTATAACGCACTGGCCATGTATACCGCCATTGTCCGGGCTGTTGAGACCTATCATTACAAAGATCAATGGCGGCAATTGGTCCAGCGGGGCATGAGCGCCGATTTTTCCTGGAAAAACTCGGCGGTCCGCTACGTGGAATTATACCGGAAAACCTTGACACACCGGAAGGAACACCGCAATCTTAATGAATACGCCGAGGTATCTGGATAAAGGGGGAAAAAGATTGATTACCATTGGGCAAAAATCCATTACCGAATTGGATGAAATTAAAAATTCATTACCCGGTCCCGAACGGGAATTATTTGACCGTTATTTTCGAGTGGATACCACCATCGGCCGGTTAACGGCCCCGGAAAAAATGATCGGCTGGATCAATAAAAATTTTGGGTCATTGGAGCGGGTGGAGCATCAAAAGATCGTCAAGGTCACCAATCTCTTAACCATGGAAGGCGCTCTTTTCAATGAATTACGGGCCAACCGTCCCATGGAGTGCAAAGTCAACCAGGAAATCCGTGAAATTATCGCCAATAGTACCGGAGATCCGTTTTGCAAACCGTTGGAAGGAACTCCCTCCGACCTTTTCGGCAGAGCTACCGGGAAATACTCCATGAGCGCCAGTAATATCGCCAAATATGACGGCCATCACGGCCTGGTCATATTTAACGAACACAACCCGCTGACGGTCAACCGTGAAGCCATCGCCGATTATTTTGAAACCGGGCTGGAATGGGCCCGGAAAGCTCACGCCGTGGATGAAGAGGCCAAATACTATTTCTTTATGTGGAACTGTTTATGGAAGAGCGGAGCCTCCATCATCCACGGCCATGCCCAGATGACCCTCACCAAAGGAATGCATTACCCCAAAATCGAGGCTTTACGCCGGGTATTTGCAAGCTACCTGCAAAATTACGGGGTTTGTTATTTTAAAGATTTGCACCAGATTCATACAAGTCTGGGCCTTGGCTGGGAATGGGACGGCGGGGTCAAGGGGATGGCCTATCTTACACCGGTGAAGGAAAAGGAGATTATTTTAGTCCATGATAAGTTGGATGAAGCGTTTTATGATGCCATCCACCGGGTTTTGGAAAAATATATGGAAATATGCGCCGTCAGTTACAATTTGGCGCTCTATATGCCGCCCCTTTGGCCCACTGGTGAAGATTGGTCGGGATTCCCGGTGGTGGTGCGGATCGTGGACCGCGGTGATCCCAATAATAAAACCGCCGATATTGGGGCCATGGAACTCTACTCTGCCAGCGTCATCTCCAGTGATCCTTTCCGGGTGGCCGGGTTAATGACCGGAAAATCATGAAGTGTGAAGTGTGAAGGATGAAGCGTAACATAAAATCAGGTTTTAGCCTTTTCACTTCACTCGACTCACTTTTTGCACGCTTCGAATTTCACCGGTTACACTTTCTGTATGGTATCTTGAAAAAGGCGGACTATTGTGTTATGATAGTTATGCTTTTTATTTATTGAAAGCCGACATAGCTCAGACGGTAGAGCGGCGCACTTGTAATGCGCAGGTCATCGGTTCGATTCCGATTGTCGGCTCCAAAACGATAATCCCTAATAATAGGGATTTTGTTTTTACACATCGGACGGAATTTAAAACTTCGGAGTTTCCACTGGACGGAAAGGGAGCAGTATTGGTGGAAGGACTATCGATAATTACCTATAAAGATAAAGAAATCTATTACATTGATTACTCCGGCCTTGGAAACTCGAAAGAAAGAGTGCTCCAGCTTATCTATGGAGCCTCCGAAGAGTATAACCATAAGGATTTGCCGCCCAAATCGGTATTGGCGCTAACCAATGTGGATAATCTTTCCTTTGATATGGAGGTCGTCAATACTTTCAAGGAACAAAGGCACAATGTGGCTCCCTATGAAAAGAAAGTAGCGCTCATTGGCCTCAAAGGCATTCAAATGATCGCTTACCGGTATATTATTAGTTTTGCCCAACATAGCGTGATTAAGTTATTTGATTCGGAAATTGAGGCCAAGGAATGGCTGGTCAAAGACTGATCACCGGACTTTGACTTGCGAATACCCCGGCGGTTAATGAATATGGAACCCTCGTAAGACATCCCCGTGGTTATGCCATATGTTTTTTTCTACATAATACCATCCCATAACCGATATGGTTTTCAAAAAGTTCATTGGCATAATTCCAAAGATTCCTGGCGTTTTCATAAAACTCAAGACTGCCGCCAATTTCGATGATTTCTTTTTATTGGTATTAAATACTTCTATATCCTTGTTTTTTTCATTGTAAGGGTGTGGTCGGATTTATCGTGGAGCTCCAACAGTTGAAACCCATTATGTTCAAGGCAGGCAGGATATTCTTCCAAGGTTTTAAATGATTGAACATAAAAGGCGTTCGATAGATTCTTCTTGTCTGCTTTTTTTAATGATGGCCGGGCAACATAATCGGTTATCAAAAGCACTCCATCCGCAACCGATATCAATGAAATTTTCATTTTCATGGATAGGGACCTTTTCGATCATTAAATCCGTAAACCTGCTGGAGGCCTCGGCCATGGACATGTCCATATTGGTTTCATCATAATATGGTTCATATATATGCCGGGCATGAATAAATTCCCAGAGTTTGGCCACGTTGTCCTCAAAACTTCCCAACCGCATTGAAATTATTTATTCCATCGTTTGCCTCTCCTTTATTAAAACATTAATAAACAAAATAATTTTTAATAAAGTAAATTATTCCAGTAGCTTTATTACCGGTTTCAATATTTAAATTTGTTTTTATCGTATTAATCCCGTTTGTATATTAGGGATTCCGGCTGCCCTTGCTTGATTCGCCACATTCATCAATCAACGCACCGCAAATATTGATCAAATGGAAGCCGGCGCCTTATATTATTTCAAAAAAAAATTTAATAAATTTATTTTAATAAATAAATCACCAGGAACTATAAAGTTCCTTTTCAAAAATGTCGATTATAAAAAATAACAAAGAATTTTCTAGTAAAAAATGCTTTATCTCCGGGATTTTTTTAATTTAAATCATAAGGAGCGTGGGAACCGATAACACAACCGAGATTGTTGTTCGAAAGGCAGTAAAAAACACTTCGATGGTGAAGATGGGAGGAGTTAAAAAATGGAAGGACTTTCGACGATTACATATAAAAACAAGCAAATCTATGTTATTGATTACTCCAATATCGGAGAATCGAAAGAAAAGGTACTCCAGCTTTTAAAAGACGCGATTGAAGAATACGAAAAAAAGAAACTGCCTCCACGATCAGTATTGTCGTTAACCAATGTTACCAATCTTCACTTTGATTCGGATGTGATCAGTGCTTTTAAAAGTCAACGAGAAAAATCCGCTCCGTTTGAAAAGAAAGTGGCGGTTATCGGGATGAAGGGCCTGCAAAAGGTCGCTTACAATTTTATTATTTCTTTTACGCAAAAAGATATGGTAAGAGCCTTTGATTCCGAATTGGAAGCCAAGGAATGGTTAGTCAGCGATTAATGATAATCAATTATGGCGGTGGCCGGAACTGAATTGCCGCCGTAAGAAAAGGGGCTTTTTCCATAAAATGGAGACAGCCCCCGGTTTTTTTATAAATATTCGAATGAAAAAGGTGGAGAAAAAAACTTTATACGAAAGAAATTAAAGGTTTCAGGCGGATATCCTGTGGCAGTTCTTCGGACGTTTGTATTTCTTGTTTACCGTACAGTGTACCGAGCGCAATTTTGGATTTCCCGCATCGCTTAAGCATCTGCCGCACCAGACGCAGCGGTTGATTTTTTTACCGGTTACCGTTTTTTTAATAAAACCTTGATCCGCAAATTGCATTCTCCCAAAACCGGCCAGATCCATTTTTCCCTCTTTGATCAGCGCGTCCCCTTTTTCCAGTGAACCGATAAAAGCGGCATGACCCACCGGCAGGAAAGTGTACTGTTTTAGTGTTTCCGCCAGATAAGCGTATCTTGCTTCCGGTTCCAGTTTGGAGGCAAAGAAGTGGGCCGACGATTCGGAGTTGGTTCCGGAAGCATTGATCATCCGGGCCCCGGCTTTTTCAATCAGCGGTACAATCTCGGCGTAATCACCGGGTACAAGTCCGCCATTCACAAATTCGTCAACACTCACCCGGACATCTATCACCACTTGATCTCCCAATTCCCGGTGAATCGCTTCAATAATCTCGATGACCAGCCTGCAGCGGTTAGTCACTAAGCCACCGTATTCATCGGTTCGTTTGTTGGTATACGGTGATAAGAAGCTGCATAATAAATAGCCATGAGCCGCATGAAGCTGGATGATCTTGTAACCGGCTTCAGCCCCTAAAACAGCGCCCTGAACAAAATCCCTTTGAATACGCTGAATATCTTCCAAGGTCATCTCTTTAATGCGGTAATTTGGGTCGCGCCGGGAGGTTACCGGACATGGAATGTTGCTGGGCGCTAAAACCGGTTTACCGGTAAAAGTGGTTACCGATTGACGGCCGAAATTGATTAATTGAAGCGCCGGAACCGCGCCTTGGGCCTCGATTTCCTGGCAGAGTTTCCGGTTACTTGATACATGCCGTTTATCAAACATACCCATGCAATATTCAACCCGGATGGAGTCCGGTGATACGGCGGCTCCGCCGGTATAAATGATTCCGCAACCATTTTTCGCCAAATTCACATAAAAATCATGCAGCTTTTTCGAGACCGAACCGTCTTTGTCCGCCCAATTAAAGATCCATGGAGGGAAAAAAATACGATTGGGAATGGTTAAGTTACCGATTTTTAAAGGATTAAACAGGTGGGGATATTTTTGGTGCCCTTTTTGATTAATGGCTAGCATTATCGCACCTCCTATTGTGACCGGAGAACCCGGCGCAAAAACAGATCCGCCGGTTAACAATGGTTTGTCGATTGATTGTCCATTTGCCAGGCCAATGCTTTATCAATTCCCTCCGGAATTGTCACCCGGTGGTCCCAATTAAGTTCCCGGGTGGCGTTTTCATTAAAATACTTTGATTTGTAAGAAAGAGCATCAATGAGCCGGTTATTGATTCGAGGCGTTGATTGGATGCGAAATGTTTTATAAATCATTTTCAAGATAGAAGCAATGAATAATAGCGGCAGTTTGGGATATATTTTTTGAGGAAACGGGTAATTCATTTTAGCGGCAACCATTTTTAGAAAGTCGTGAATGCCGATATCGCTTCTTTTAACACTGACATACTTTTTCCCCAAGGCAACCTCTTTAATTCCCGCAAGGTGGAACAATTCGCACAAATCATCCACATAGACCACGGCCGCGTTCTTTTCGCCGCCTTTGACGATAAATTTCAGGCCATACTTTAACGTCTTCAATACACTCGGCATAAAGTTTCTGTCATACGGGCCGTAAATATATCCGGGGGTGATAATACTCGCTTTCAGGGGATATTTTTTAATGTATTCGTAAACAATCTTCTCCGCTTTATATTTGCTCAGGGCGTAATTGGACTGGAGGAACTTATTATAAAAATGGATGTCGTTCACGATGATGGAAGAACAATAAACAAACCGGCAATCCGGATTATATTTTAATATGGCTTCACAAATATTTTTGGTGCCTGTTACATTCACTGCAAAAAGTTGTTCCTTGGTGGCGGCGGCGACTTGGGCGGCGATATGGTAACAGATATCAACGTTTCTTATCCATGGAACCAGTGAATCGGGTTCATTAATATCCCCGTATACCAATTCAGCCCCCCATTGCAACAGATCGTTAATTTGGCTAGTTTTCCTTACCAGGACTTTTACGTGATAATTTTTGGCGATTAAATACTCCACCAGTCTTTTTCCCAACCCGCTTGTCCCACCGGTAATACCGATAATCATTGGAATGTCACCTCACAATTCGGCAGTTTGTTGCATGTCGATTATTTTTCCACCGGTAATCTTGTCGATAGCTTGGGAGTTTCGGAATTTGTGATAAGTATTTTTGGTATTATAGGCGATTACCGAAAAATAACCGACGACACAGGATTTGCCATTTTGAATGATATTATAAACACAAAAACCAACGCCTCCTTTTTGTTTGTATGCTGGTATGGTGCGAATCAAATAGGGCTCGCCGCTTTCAACGAATCGTTGATACCGGGTGGCTGTTTTTAAAATAACGATGGCCCCCGAAAAAGGCATACCCTCCAGATGCGCCGATGCAATTCCGGCTTGGCGGGCGATTTCAAAGATAATGATTCCTTCCAAATGGTCGGAATCATGGTCAATCGTGAATTCCGCCGAGTTCTTAAAACCGTTGAAATAGTACATATTTCCACAGCGATATGGTTTGGAAATCAAAACGCTTTCGTTTTTCAGCTTATGAACATACTCCCGGCCGATCCGCGGCGGTTCCGGGTCAGTGCGGTCCATTTTCAAAAAACCCTTGCCGAGGGTTTTCGGAAGGGGGATTCTTTCAATGATATTAACCACTTCATCTTCTTCGCGATAGGACCATTTCAAGCCGGTGAAAATCTCGGAGTAGGTACGCTTTAGCAACCAATCCGATACATCCGGATATAACTTGCAAGTTGGTTCATCCATGATTACCCCGGCTTCTTCTCCCAAACTCAATAAAAGCAATTCAACTTCCCGGCGATTGTTTACCGGAATGAAACAGTTGTTCCGATCTCTGTCAAAGTTGCTTCCATTAAATACAATGGAGTATTGTTTGTCCAACTTATCATTGATCACAAAATCCTTTTCACTATAAAGCAACCCAACATACTCGGCATCCATGAAGGTCACCCCATTCTGTTTTGATAAGTTTCGCAAAAAGGAATACTGTTCTGATAATAATTATATTTTATTTATTCAAGATTACCTATAATGAAAATTGCTCATCAGCTTCAAAAGATACAATAAAAATGGTATAAAAACATACTTAATTGGCGGGGTCTAAAAAATAATAGGCGCATAAAACGCCTATCTCCCCCGGAAGATTTTTTATTTTGGTGAAAAAAAATCACCAGCCGGTATGCCGGCTGGAAATTCTTGAATCATTTCGATGTAAAATTTTGCAAATGATGTTCGATGCCGTTAATTTCATTCTCGCCGTATAACTTTTTTAAAGCATCTCGATAGTTGTTGACCTCCATTTTTTTAAGCACATTTTTAATATGGGACCGCACCGTATATAACGATATTTGTAAGTTTCCGGAGATATATTTCGGTTTGATTCCCTGGCGTAAAAGGTTGAAAACATTCTTTTCGGCGGACGTTAAATCGCCCAACCGAATTTCTTTTATTTTCTCCTGAATGGCGTTCATAAACATTTTAGGCACCGGGTTTTTATAAACAAAACGGATGGTTTGCGGCAAGACGGCTAAATAGTTTTTGGGAATATAAAAATAGCCTCCCAGTAGAAAAGCGTTATACATGGTATTCTTGTTTTCCATATCCGTCAAAAAGATGGCCTGTAAATCTTTAGTCTTTTTTAATTCATTGTATACTTTGAAACTGTCTTTTTCAGTTGGCCCTAATTGTAAGTCGATGATCATCAAATCAAAATCGAGGATATGCCCCATTTTGATCGCCTGTTTCACTGTCCCGGCGACACCGACGACCAGAAAATCCGGAAATATATTTAATTGATGGGTAATCATATTTTGCCAGGCGGGTTGATCTTCAACAATAAAAAGTTTTATTTGGTCATTCATGCTTTTTGCCCCCCCTACGAATCACAAAATAAGTCATATCCTCACATTTCACCTCATTTCAGTTGAAAAATAACTTAAAATAATGAATGGGTATGATGATCCAATAAATCTGAATATATTATGATTATAATACAAAATGCAGTTTTTAAAAAGAGTGGCGATGCCGGAATAATTTTTAAAATCGTCCCAAATCAGGCGTTTAATTTACTTAATTGGTCCTGTTTCGAAAAAGCGGAGGGGATGAAAATTACCTAATGTAACGATAAAAAATGTTAATTAGGGAGAAAAGATCGCTATAAGAATGAAACGAAAGATTAACCCAAAGTGATAGCAAGGTGATGGGTACCGTAATCCAGCGTATCAAGCAACTCTTTTCCGATGATTACCTGATTACCTTGGATATTAAACGCTACCGGCTCACCATTCATCAGGATCCGTTTTATAAAATAAGTTCCGTAATCCGACCTTTGGGGATTATGATAACAAACCTCCAATTTTCGCCCCCTGAAGACTGTAACCGCGCTGGTTCTTCCGGATGAGTCAAACTGTTCCGGCACAAGTTTGGGTTCCAAAGCCAAGTCGCCGCCGGTTCCTTTGATTCCATAAACTTGAGTCAGCAAAGTCAGCAGCAGCCAACTTGCCGAACCGGTCAGATAATGGTACATTCCCCGGCCCCGTTCATTGAAGTATTCAGGAAGCCCGGGGTAGATTTGGCTTTTTTGAGAATCCAGACTAAGATCCATGATTGATTTCAAAACATCGTAGCCGTCTTTCACAAATCCCCGGTGATAAAGGGCGTAAGCGTAAATCACCGCCATATGGTTGAATATGGAGCCGTTTTCCTTATGGCCGTACGCGTAACCGAAACACCGGCCCAAATTCATTTGGACTTCCTGGAAATTCGTATTTAAGCGGTACCCTCCCAGTTCCGGGTCCTTCAGATAGCGGTTGACCGACCGGACGATGGCGGCCACTTGGTCATCGGTTACGATTCCTCCTAAAATCGTAAATACCTGTCCGGTAAGTATCATCCGTACTCCTCGGGAACTATCCCCTTCAACCGGTTGGCCGTCATTGTTGTAGTAACCGTTAATCCATTGATAGCCCTCATGATTGGTGATCCATTCATTCCGGCGGATATTGCCGGCGATCCAGTCCGCCTTGGCGGTTAAGTCCCGGGCCAGATCACCCACTGCCACACTGATCTTCTCGCCGGAGACCGGCAGCCTGGAAAACTCGAAATAACAGTCCAAAAGCGTCTTTTTAGCAATGCCGGAGCCGTAATCGATGGAATTATATAAAGAGTCCAGCAGGATAGCCGTTTCCGTACCGATTTCAACATGATGAATACCGGTTTGGGCTTCCAGTTCCAGAAGAATTTTGCCCAGTTCCCGAAGCGCGTAAGCATAGAATGCAGTAAAAGCGACGCTTTCTCCGTGGGTGGCGGCCATATCCATCCCGTCGTTCCAATCGGCATCCTCCAGTTTGGTATGATGATGCCCGCCCACATTGAAGAACTGGACCAGCAGTTCCACCAGGATATGTTCCAAAATGGTTCCCCGGTAGGGCTCCCCGTCCCGCCGCCGTAAGATATTGCCATCGTTGCCGTTCCAACTGTTATCATATATTTTGGAGCGGCAAAGCTGGTGGTCTTTAAAATAGGTCTGCTCTTCCAGTAGGAACCGGAAATCGCCGCTTTGGTGAATATAGAAACTGGTGGTGAAAAAGGGCCAGACGCCATGATCCATCCAAACCCGGGATATATTGTTGCGGTCGGCGATAAATTCCCCCGGTTGCGTTCCGATGATGGTGGCGTTGCTGCCGTCAATTCTCACTCCGGCAAAATTATTCAATAAAAGCGCCCGGACCGGAGCCGGATCCAAAAGCGTCAGCGCCAGACAATCCTGCCATAAATCCCGCCAGCCCCGGCCGCCCTTGCCGTAATCATGATGGGGTAAAAATGAACAGCCATAAATCCGGCGCAAGAAGGGTTGCAAGGTTACCCATTTTAACCATTGATCAACATCCGGGTTCCCGGAGGCAAACGCCAGTCCGGAGAGGCGTTTTTCCCAGTAGGTCCGGTTTTGCCGTAAATAATAATCAAATGACGTTTCCCGGCAATATTTACAAACCCATGAATCCATCCGGGAACCATCCGGGTCAATGGCTGACATGATGACAAAAGATTTTGACCCGCCGGGTACCAGCAGCAGTTCCTGAAAGCGCAAACCTCCCAAAGCTTCGTATCCTTCCAGTTGACAGCCGGGGGGGACAAGGTTATCCGTATTTTTAACAACCGTTTCCGGCCAATCCAGAGCTCCGCCGGATCCAATGAATTCTTCCGCCACAGGGAAAAAACCCACCGGAGCCGTTCCTTGGCCATCGGCGCCGAATATCCCGTAAACGGTAAGGTTGGGCCTGTGCCCTCGCTCATCAAAGCAATAGGTGGGGCGGACCAGAACTCCATGATCCGTGGTAAAAATCCGGTGTAACAGAGAGGCTACCTGGCGGTGATCCCGGATGTTATCGGCGGATCTCCCGTAAATGGGAATGGCGGCCGTCGGAGTAATGCGCAATGGGTTTTGGCCGGTATTGGTAAGCGTTACTTTCATCAGTTCCACCGTATCATTTTCGGTGGGAACAAAATTAACAATTTCGGCACGGATGCCGGTCTCCGGATTTTCGCGGGTGACACGGTGCCACAGGAATCCCGCTTCCATACAAACCGGCTCGTTATCGCCGCCGAAGAGACCTGCTCTTTGCCGGACCGAATTCCCCGTAGAGGACCATGCTCCCCATCCTTCGATGAATACCCAGAAATTGCGAGTTGACCGGGAATTATGCAAATCTTCAGCCGAAACCGGGGTCATTAAAAAAGTATGTTGTCCGGTTTTGCTGTCTCCACCCAAGGTTGGCGTGATGGAGGCCATCATCCCCGCTTCGTTGGCCAGGGGAAAATACAAATCATTGAAGCGTCCGGGATTATCAAGGGAAAAATCCCCTTGTTGGTTGATAAAGCGCCATCCCTGGCGGGTGAGTTCTGTAGACATAGAGTTTCTTCCTCCCCGGATTATTTGCTGATGGTAAATTGGTTAGGTGCCGCCAACAATTGCCGGCCATCGGAGAAGCCGACCAAAACCGGCTCGTCGGTTATGTTATATACGGCATACGTTTTATGGCCGTTTTGGTTGAAGACCGCGTATAAGGGATAATCCGCTGTTATACTTTGGTCAACGTGTCCCAAGGCATTTAAATTATGAAGCCAGTGATAGGTAAATGCCCTGGAGTTTCCTTCCTCCGGCGTAAAATCCCGGGCCCGGAGATTAAACCGGCGCAGTGCCTCCGAAGGGTCCGATAAGGCCAGCCACATCCAGATTAAATCTTCCCACTGATCCCGGTGGGTACCGGCCTTTTCTTTAAGTAAAGCCTGATAGTCCCGTGCCACATATTCGGGATAACGTCCCAGATATAAGGAACCGCCATGAAACGGCAGCCAGTTAATGCCGTGTTTTTCCTCGGGGTTGGATGACCACCAGGTGGCATAAACCCCTTTACCGCCCCAGATTAAGGTTGCCACCGTCGGGGTATAGCCGGATGGATGGTTTTGGCGCCGGGAATCAAACCAGTATTGGTGGATGGCATTCATCTCGGTGGTGTAAAGGTAGATGCCCAGATCCCGGAGCGGGCGGTCTCCGGTGGCTTCTCCCCATAAAATCATTCCGGTCCAGGCGTTCATGGCTTCGGACGACGACTCCTGATTATTACCGTCCGGAAACTTGCCGTGGCCCGCGGCCCACGAATGCCCGGCATAGACATCAAAATTACGCATAAATGGAAACAGGGGATGGCCGCGTTCGGGGTTCGCAATATCCCGGATTAATAATTTCACCATTCCGCCCCAACTGGACTCTGAGGCCCAATCCCGGTCCTGGCGGGCAATCTCGGCCGCCGCCCGGATAAAATAACCATAATGAAAATGATGATCGTTTAGTTCAAGGTCACTGCCGTAACTGGCCGGATAGCCGATCAAGGTTCCCCAGGGTTCGTGATAATAAAAGACTTGGCTGGATTTGAGTTGGCCTTTGGAATTTTCGGCTGTAAACCAATCTTCAAGGCAGACTTTAATCCGGGCCCGAAGCCTGGCTGCGGTAGAGGGATCTCCGGCTTGCTCGGCGATGGGAATCAAAGCCGCCAGTTTGCCCAAATATTTACCGTACCAGTATGTATCCGGTTTGACGGGGCCGGTTTCAGTTTCATCCCGGGCTATATATGCGGCCAATTCATTCCGGTCATAAGTTCCGGTATCAGGCAACCCCGGTAAGATTCCGGGATATTTCATGATGGTTTCAAAGGAATCGCCCTCGGCGGTTTTCATGATTCCCCGCACCGAATGATAGCAGTATTTTAATAATCGATGACGGGTATTCCGCCATTGATGGGGGTACATAGCCCAGATGACCCCGGTCCGGTTTCCCTCATAAGCCGTGGTTTCATAGGTGAACGTCGTGGTTACCTCACTGGTTTCGGGGTTGTAACGCCAATGGACTTTGGTTTTTTTTACATGGGAATAGGCGTACTTCCGAAACTTATTGAGCGCCGCCGCCGACCGTTCCGGCAAGCAGGCGATGGCGAAGTAATTTTTACCGTGCCCGTGATTGGTTAAAAATCCGGCGCCCACCCCCGACCAGTTGGAGCCGGATGGTCCGAACAGGCCATAATGTTTGCCGTTGATAGTAATTCCGAGCACCGCTTCATCGGGGGAACCGAACCAAATTTTAGGAAGTAAAGGTTTTCCGTTGACCCCTGGAAAAATGAGCCGGGGTTCCCCGCCGTAATATTCAGCGTAAACAAAAGGTGAACCGTGTCCGTAGGTAACACGGAATCCTTTTGAAGCGGTCCCGAACAAGGCCGTCACAAACCAATCACTAAAAGAATCCACGAAAGCTTCGGGGAATTCCGCCACCTCCGAATGCCCCAAAATAAAGTCGGCGGCTTCCGTTTCGGGAAGGCGGCCGTAAATTCCGGTGGCATTGGCTAAAATCCGCCGGGGATAATGGATCTGCAACCCAGCGGGAAGCGCTTTAACTGATAACGGGTGAGGGTACTGGGGAGATGAAAAAGGTTCCCAGGCCAGTGAACTCCACCATTGATTGGCCGGGAGCTTACCGGTAACTTGGTCCGTTTTATATATTTTCGACGGGACACCCGGAACACCGGGTGGTAAAACCGTGGTATAACTTCCGGTTCCAATCATTTTTACCTCCGGGGAAGGGTCGTCGCCCATTGGGCCAGTGGCCCCAATCGCCAATGGAACACCGCCGGCCGTTATTCCCAATAAAAATATGAAATTCCTGATATTCATAGTCACCCTCGGGGAAAATCAGTGGATTGACGGACCACCAGGTTGGTCATTAACAGTTCCTGCCCGGGAATAGTTTTCCGGATGACTGCGACCAACTCCCGGATCAGCGCCCGCCCAATCTCATATTTGGGCACATTAATGGTGGTTAGCGCCGGATTGATGTAACCGCTGAGCAGGATATTGTCAAACCCAATCACCGAGATGTCCTTCGGTACATTCAGCCCGTTTTCGTGCAAGGCGCGCATGACTCCGATGGCCAATAAATCATTGAAAGCAAATACCGCGGTGATATCCCGGCTGGTGGACAGGATTTGCTGCATTAAATGAGCGCCGGTCATCAGCGTATCCGAACCGCCCCCAAATAACAAACTGGGGTCATATTCCAATCCGGCTTTGAGTAACGCCTGTTTATAACCGATGAGGCGGGGATCGGTCTCGCTCAATTCGGCATTGCCGGTGGCTACCGCGATTTTCCGGTGGCCTAAACCGATGAGATACTGGATGGCCTGTTCACAAGTAGAAGCGGATTCAAAGCTAACCGTGGCCAGCTTCATCCCCCCGGTATCCTCATTCGCCAAAGGCCAGCCAGCATCCCGGCAAACAGCCAGCGGAAGACCCAAGTCCTGTAATTCGTCCGCCGTGGATAATGTCCGGGAATCCATATAGGAAGCGATGGCGATACCCTCAACCTGGCGGCGGATAAAGACATCCAAATATTTTCTTATTTCCTGGGTGGTCCAGGCCGCGCACAGCATTACCACGTAACCAAGATTGGCCGCTTCCTCGGTGGCGCCGCGCACAATTTCCACATTGGCCGGATTATCGATTCCCGAAACCACCAAGCCCAACTCCCGGGTTTGGGAATGCTTGCGGCTCAGATTTTGGGCCATAAAGTTCGGTTGATAATTCAAATCCGCCATGATTTGCAATACCAGCTCCCGTTTTTGGGGAGAAACATTCGGTGAATTGTTAATAACCCGGGAAACCGTCCCCACGGAGACTCCGGCTGCTTTGGCGACATCTTTCAGCGTGGACATTGATTTGCTCCTTATATACGAAAAAAGTTACGAATAATTTAGATACGAGTCACGAGTCAAGACCATAAATCATCAAAACAAGTTACGAGTCACGAGTCAAGACCATAAATAATCAAAACAAGTTACGAGTCACGAGTCAAGAACATAAATTACCAAAACAAGTTACGAGTCACGAGTCAAGAACATAAATCATCAAAACAAGTTACGAGTCATGAGTCAAGACCATAAATCATCAAAACAAGTTACGAGTCACGAGTCAAGACCATAAATCATCAAAACAAGTTACGAGTCACGAGTCAAGACCATAAATCATCAAAACAAGTTACGAGTCATGAGTCAAAACATAAATCATTAAAATAAGTCCGAGTTAAAATCATAAAACCTAAAGTTGCAAGTATCAGTTGCTCTTCCTTACAATTCGGGACTCGCGACTCGAGACTCAAAGACCCAAGACTCAACACTCGGGGACTCCGGACCCGTAACTCGGGACTCGCGACTGTTTTAACTTCACCCTTTTAGCCCTCCCGCCGTAACTCCGGATACGATCTGGCGCTGGAATAAAATGAACAGGATGATTACCGGGATGGCGGCAATGGCGGTTCCGGCCATCAGCATCTCGTAGCGGGTGAAGTATTGGCCTTGAAATACCCGGAGACCCACTTGAATGGGCATTAACTCTTTCCGGCTAAACATAATCAAGGCCCACAGATAATCGTTCCAAGTGGACAGGGCGGTAAAAATAATTACGGTAACCCAGGCGGGCTTGGCTAACGGAATCATGATCCGGGTGAAAATCCCCAGTTTGCCGCAACCGTCGATCCGGGCGGCTTCTTCGAATTCTTTGGGAATGCTTTCAAAAAAACTTTTTAAAATAAAAATGGAAGTGGCGAGGCCTCCGCTGATCAAGGGTAAAACGTATCCCAGACGGGTACCGGTCAGGTGATATTTATTCATTAATAAGTATAACGGAATAAAAGAACCAGGGATGGGAATCATCAGGGAACCGATGAGAATATAAAAGATCACTTTTTTGCCTGGAATTTGGAGCCGGGCGAAACCGTAGGCCCCCAGGGTGGACACCAGCCAAACTCCAACCATTACGGTCACCGTATACACCGTGCTATTTAAAAAGTAGGTGCTGAAATTGGCTTGGCTCCAGGCCAGGGCAAAATTCTCAAATTTCCAGGCGGTGGGGATAATGCTGTAGCTGGTGAATGCTTCCTGGGTCCCCTTCAGTGATGTGGATAACATCCAGAGGATGGGGAAGATGGTAATCACAGCTATCATCATTAAAAATAGTTCCCGGGACCATTGGGCTATCTTGAACTTGGATGCGATATGGAAAATTCGCTTCATTCCCGGACGGGAAGTGTGGCGCGCACGCGCGGGGGCAGTCTTCTCCATAACGGGCTCCTCCTTTTTCGCGTTTGAAAGTGTACGAAAATTATCCATCAT
This sequence comes from Bacillota bacterium, assembly GCA_023436305.1. GTDB lineage: Bacteria > Bacillota > UBA4882 > UBA8346 > UBA8346 > JAEZJQ01. The sequence continues at coordinate 57,712 of JAEZJQ010000001.1, read as the reverse complement.
AACGTTTCGCCAGTTCAATCTGGGCCATGGAGATGATTAACAGGGTAAGTCCGAAAATAACCGATAAGGCACTAGCATATCCATAATTATGATTTTGGAAACATTCGTTAAATATGGTCATTACCGGGACCTGGGTACTGAATCCCGGTCCGCCGTTAGTCATAGCCACGACTAATGGAAACAACTGCATGGCGCCTAAAGTGGTCAAAATGGTGACCACGGTCAATACCGGACGCAACAAGGGAATAATGATCAGCCAGAAAGTTTGCCGCCCACCCGCTCCATCCACTTTGGCCGCTTCCAGGATATCGTTGGAAATCCCTTTTAACGCCGCTAAAAACAATAAAAATGAATAACCGAAACCAGCCCACATGGAGGCTAATGATACCGCGTACAGACTGACATACGGGTCACTTAGCCAAGCCCGGTTTAAGCCGGATAAGCCGATGCTTTTGAAAACAAAGTTCAACACCCCGCCGGAGGGGTCATAGATCCATTTCCAAATATAGCCAACCACCATGGCCGAGAGGATGGTCGGAATATAAAATACTACTTTATAGAAAGGTTCCGCTTTAACTCCCCGCACCACTAGAAAAGCCAGCAATAGAGAAAAAGACTGCATGACTACCACGCCGAGGATGGCAAACTTGGCGGCATTGCCCATGGCAGTCCACCAGTTGGGATCGGCGCTGAAAATAATCTGAAAATTGCGGAATCCAACCCACTGCTTGACAGGGGACATACCATCCCATTTAAAGAGCGACAACTGAATGGTGCGTAATATCGGATACAGACTGAAGGCTCCAAAGAATAAGATGGTCGGCAAGATAAATAAAAAATTGCCGGTATAATCCGTGAGGCACCGCCACCGATTGACTTTTGATTTCGAATCGGATTGCATATGATTTCCCTCGCTTTGTAGACGCTATTTTGCCGGGAGACGGCGCCTACGCTTACCGTCTCCCGGATAAAATGCTCTTACCGGACTTTGTTACTTTAGAAGCGCCGCTTCCCAAGCGGCATTACATTCCTTCACCACTTGCGCCGGGGTTTTCTGTTTCAAGACAATCGATTGAATCCCGCGGATTATGGTGGTATCCACATCTCCCGGCCGTCCTTTTAAGCCCACATTAGGGATAATCCGGCCGGAGTCATCGGCGAATTCACCAATACCGCCTTCCAATTTAACACGTTTAGTCACCGACGAACTGGCCGGAAGATTGAAACTTTCCTTAGCGTACTTGGCTTGTTGTTCGGGTCCGGTGATCCATTGAAGGAATTTTATTGCTTCATCTTTGCTGGGACTGGAGGCGTTCACCGCTAACACCGCGCCGTAACCGCCTTGGACATATACCGGGTATTTTCCGGCGGATGGGGGTAACATGGCGCCTGTGATGGGAACCAATTCGGGATTGGTGTTCCTCAAGACGCCGAAGGTCCATGAACCGTTATACATCATGGCTGCTTTTCCCTGGGCAAAAAGCCGTTCGGCATCGGGATTATCCCAGGTAGCGATGCCTTCGGCCAACATTCCGGCATCCCGCATATCCGCAAAGATTTGGAATGTCTTCACCCAATTGGCATGGGTAAAGCGTTTTCCGTTATTTTGAGCGCTCAACAGTTGATCTTGACCCATAATATTCCAGGCGTAAACTTCCCAAAGACTAATTCCGAGCCAGGTGCCGAAACCGGCGGCGAAGGGCGTGATTCCGGCTGCTTTCAGTTTCTTGCCGGCAGCGATAAATTCGGCCCATGTTTTGGGTGGATTATCGGGGTTCAAACCAGCTTTTTTAAATAATTCCTTGTTATAGAGAATTTGCATATTGACCGCATCCAATGGCAGCCCGTAAAGCCCCGGTTCAACCGCGTACTGGTTGCCCGGTGCGAAGGAAATGTTTCCCAACAAAGAACTGATATAATTTTTGCGCTAATCACCGGTTACATATTTATCAAGATTTAACATTCCACCCGCTTTTGCCCAGCGGGCCTTGGCGGCAATTTTAGCGGGATCGGCGCTACCGTTGGTGGTATAAACGTCCGGGGCGGTTCCCGCCTGGATGGCGGCTTCCATTTTTTGCTCCACTTCCTGGTCGCCGGGGAAAAGCTGAACATCAACTTTCACTCCGGTTGCGGTTTCATACTGTTTTGCCATTTCTTGCAGCAACGGATGGCGGTCCGTCAGATAATGCCAAAAAACCAGAGTTTTCGGAGCTGCCGATGTAAGCGAAACTGTCGAGAGAGTTACGACCAGGACCGATACGAATAACAACAAATTTCGTTTCTTCATCAATTTATCCTCCTTAATATCGTTCACTAACAGGAAGTCCGAATCTCGCCTAAGCCGTTTCACCCCCCTTTAACATCCGGAATCACCGGGTAAATCAGGGTATCCTCAAATAATATGGAACCGTTTCCAATATATATTAATATTCTATAATACCACGATTTATCCTTTCGATTTTAAAAAAATTTTTTACTTCATTATTCGATTTTGACACAGATATTTTTTATGTTAATCATTTGAGCTGCTAAATAACATTTTTTGTGATTCATCCGAACCATGCCAATTTGGAATCGTTTCAAAACGTCTTGAATGAGCCAGATTCGCTTCTTCTTTCACAACGGGGCACGGTGTGGTAAAATTGATAAAGATGGCGAAAAAGGGGGTCAATATGAGACCATTTCTGAAATGGGCCGGGGGCAAATACCGGTTAATCGAACGGATTCAAGCCAAACTTCCGCCCGGGGAGCGTCTTCTGGAACCTTTCTCGGGGAGTTGCGCTTTATCGATAAATTCAACGTATCATCATTATTGGCTTAATGATATCAATAACGACTTGATTTGTGTTTATCAAACAATCCAAAAGGAAGGGCCTTCTTTTATTGAGTTTTGCGGGAGTTATTTTACCGGAAAAGCCAATACTCCGGAGAAGTATTATGCGCTCCGGAAACAGTTTAACGCTGAAAAGGACCTGCGAACGAAATCGGCTTTATTCATCTATTTGAACCGGCATGGATATAACGGTTTATGCCGTTATAACGCCAGTGGTGAATTTAATGTGCCGTTTGGCAAATATAAAAAGCCATATTTTCCGGAAAAAGAACTGTTGTATTTTTACGAAAAATTCAAGCAAGCTACCTTCGGTTCGTTGGATTTTGAAGAAATGATGATGAGAGCCAAACCGGGGGATGTGATTTACTGTGATCCCCCCTATATCCCGTTGAATACCACCTCGAACTTTACGGAATACAGTTCGGGCGGTTTTGGAATGGAGGATCAGGTGCGGCTGGCCAAGGTGGCAATGAAACTTGCCCGAAAAGGGATCAAGACAGTAATATCCAATCACTATAATGATTTTATCATAGACACTTACCGGAATGCCCAAATCGAAATTTTTCCTGTCAGACGTTTTATAAGCTGCGACGGGGATAATCGCAACCCGGTGGACGAAGTATTGGCCGTATTTGGTTAAAGTCACGCATGTGGATTGATTCAAAACAGGGGGGGCTCCATGGAAAATCAAGGCGGTTTGGCTAATCATCAAGGGAGAACACTAGAGCAGGTAGTTGTCGGTACCATGCAACAAAAGGGTTTTAAGGTAATTCCCTATGCCAAGTGGAAGGGCGATCCCGAAAGCTACGGCCCGGAAATATTATTGACCAATGTCCCATATGAAACGATTTATGGGCACCAAGGAAAAACCGAATTTAAACTGGTCTCCCAAAAATACGGAGAGTACCGGATCGAATGTAAATGGCAACAGTCACCGGGCAGCGTGGATGAGAAATTTCCGTATCTCTATCTAAATTGTATGGAAAAAATGCCGGAACGGAACATTATTATCATTGTCGATGGTCAAGGCGCCAAACCGGGAGCGATTCAATGGCTGCGTCAAGCGGCGTTGAATAAATTCTATATCAACCATCAAACCAGTGAAACCAAGAATATCATGGTAATGTCCCTTTCCGAATTTGTAAAATGGGCCAATTTAACATTTCGGAATTAAAAAGACCCGGGTCTTCCGGGCCTTAATCCGCTTCTTGGGATTATGCTTTGGTAACGTTGGCTGCTTGGGGGCCACGATCGCCCTTCACGATCTCGAATTCAACCGTTTGCCCCTCATCTAAAGCCTTGTAACCATCCATTTTTATCGCCGAGAAATGGACAAATACGTCTTCGCCGCCCTCCCGTTCGATAAAACCAAACCCTTTTTCCGCATTAAACCATTTGACCTTGCCTTTCATACTATTCCTCCTAAAAATCGTGGCTGATACTTACGGCATTTCCTAATCACGAGCCGGACCACGTTAACACATTAATCAGTATATCCCTTCTTATAAAAATTATCCTTGGAAAAGGTCTTTCCATGCATTATTAGGGAGTGTTTTGAAAATCTATTAAGAAAATATTTTAAAAGGAAAAGACGGTTACATTTTGTTTTTTATCTTCAAAAAAACAGGGGTTTTAAATAATGCGCCGAAGTATAAAATAATACAAAATATAAAATATCAAAAAAATCGAGTGCCAGTTTGCCAAATAGAAGGAGAATTAATGAAAGAGTTTTCTATAATTACATATAAAGATAGAAAAATACATTATGTGGATTATTCCAATTTTGGAAGTTCAAAAGAAAAAACACTGCAACTTTTAAAATATTCCATCGAGGAATGCCAAAAATCAGAACCAAAGTCAACGTTGACATTAATCAATGTCGGTAATCTTTCCTTTGATATGGAGATAATCAATGCCTTTCAAGATTCAATCGGAGAAACCTTTCCCTATGTAAAGAAATTGGCGGTCGCTGGTTTAGTCGGCCTTCAAAGAGTAGCTTACAATTTTATTATTAAATTAAGCCAGAAATATTTGATCAAGGCATTTGATACCGAACTCGAAGCGAAAGAATGGTTAATTAGTGATTAAATTTCCTTAGGGTGTTTAGGCAATTCGTTCTCTTACCAGCTGCCCCATTTCCTGGGTCCCTACCGGGGTCATTCCCGGCGCCATAAGATCGGGAGTGCGATAACCATCCTCCAAAACTTGCTCCACCGCATTTTCGATAGCCCGTGCGGCCGGTTCCAATTGGAATGTGTAGCGTAGCATCAAAGCGGCGCTTAAAATGGTGGCCAGCGGGTTGGCAATATTTTTACCGGCAATATCCGGCGCCGAACCATGAGCGGGTTCGTATAAGGCTATTTGTCCGCCCAGGCTGGCCGAGGGCAGCATTCCTAATGAACCGGTAATGGTGGAGGCTTGATCGGTCAAAATATCGCCAAACATGTTTTCGGTGACAATTACATCAAATTGGCCGGGCCACCGAACCAATTGCATGGCGCAATTATCGACATACATAAAATTTAATTCAACATCCGGATATTCTTTGCTCAATCCAGCGGCCGTTTCCCGCCACAACAGGGAGCTTTCCAACACGTTGGCCTTATCGACGACGGTTAGTTTCTTGCGGCGCGCGCGAGCTGCTTCAAAGGCCAAGCGTACAATCCGGACTATTTCCGCTGTTTGGTAAATCAAGGTATCGATGGCTTGAATGGAACCGTCGGCCAATATCTCCCGTTTTTTCGGCCCGAAGTATAAACCCCCGGTTAATTCACGGAAGAATAGAATATCAACGCTGGTGATAAGTTCCGGTTTTAAAGAGGACGCATCGATCAAGTTCTTATAAACTTTAATCGGGCGTAAATTGGCGTATAGACCTAATTTCTGCCGTAACGGCAATAAAGCGGCTCTTTCCGGCCTTAATTCGGCAGGCAGGGAATCCATCCGGGGGCTGCCGACGGCGCCGAGCAGAATTGCATCGGACTTTTTACAGAGTTCCAAAGTTTGCGGCGGTAGGGGATGCCCGAATTTGTCGAAAGCATCCTCGCTAATCAGCCCGTTGTGGAAGGAGAACTCGCAACCAAATTTGCCGGATACCGTTTGCAAGACCGCCACTGCTTCGGGGACAATTTCCCGGCCGATTCCATCTCCCGCCAATACAGTAATATTAAACATTTTAATCCCCTTCCGTCCATATAATTTCAAATGGAATATACGTCACCGGTAACTTTCAGGAATAATTCTTTAACAAGCCTTGCTTCTGTAATGTAAAGTATTTACTTGGCGATTCGCGCTTTTACATACTCGATCAAGCCCCCGGCCTTGATTAATTCCTGCATGAAGGCCGGAAATGCGGCGGCTTGAAAAATTTTTCCGGAAGTTAGATCGGTAATTTTGCCGTTGCTTAAATCCACCTCCACCTGGTGGCCTTCGGCAATGGCTTGACTGGCCTCAGGTGACTCTAATATCGGTAAACCGATATTTATGGAGTTGCGATAAAAAATCCGGGCAAAGGAGGCGGCGATGACACAAGACACTCCGGCGGCCTTAATCGATATGGGCGCATGCTCCCGGGAACTGCCGCAACCAAAATTTTTCCCGGCGGCGATGATGTCACCCGGTTTCACTTTGCCGGCAAAGGTGGGATCGGCGTCTTCCATGCAATGGGCGGCTAATTCCTTGGGGTCGCTGGTATTTAAATAACGGGCCGGGATAATCAGATCGGTATCGACATCGTTACCGAACCGCCAGGCCTTACCACGTAAAATATTTTCACTCATTTCACGGAAACCTCCTCGGGACCGGCTAATTTACCGGCGATTGCCGATGCGGCGGCAACTGCCGGACCGGCTAAATAAACTTCACTTTCAGGATGACCCATTCGGCCTACAAAATTACGGTTGGTGGTTGCCACCGCCCGCTCTCCTTTAGCCAGAATTCCCATATGCCCACCGAGACAGGGCCCGCAGGTGGGGGTAGAGATGGCGGCCCCGGCATCTATAAAGATTTCAAACAATCCTTCGCGCATGGCCTGGCGCCAAATCTCCTGGGTTCCGGGAATCACAATCAAGCGTACATTGGGATTTACCCGGTGTCCCTTTAATACCGCCGCAGCTTCCCGGAGGTCTTCAATCCGGCCGTTGGTGCAGGAGCCGATGATCGACTGGTCGATAGCCACCGTGCCACACTGGGACAATGGTTTGGCGTTCTCTGGCAGATGCGGGAATGAGACTTGTGGTTCTAATTGGGAGACATCCCATTCATAAGTTTTGATATATTTGGCATCCGGATCGCTTTCGTAAACCGTATACGGCCGCTTGGCCCGGCTGGCCACATATTCCTTGGTTTTGGCGTCCACCGCGAAGATACCGTTTTTTCCTCCGGCTTCAATCGCCATATTAGCCATGGTGAACCGGCCTTCCATGGAGAGAGCGTTAATGGTTTCCCCGATAAACTCCATCGATTGATATAAAGCGCCGTCCACGCCGATTTTACCGATGGTAAAGAGAATTAAATCCTTGCCGCCGACCCAACGCGGTAATTTTCCGTAATAGATAAATTTGATACTTTCCGGGACTTTAAACCAGGCCTCGCCACTGGCCATTCCGGCCGCCATATCGGTACTGCCCACTCCGGTGGAAAACGCGCCCAACGCTCCATACGTACAAGTGTGAGAATCAGCGCCAATGACCAGATCTCCCGGCAGGACCAGACCCTTCTCCGGCAACAAACAATGCTCGACTCCCATCTCTCCGACATCGAAATAGTTAACGATACCGTAATGGCGGGCGAACTGGCGCACTATCTTCACTTGTTCGGCGGATTTGATGTCCTTGTTCGGCGTGAAGTGATCCGGCACCAAAGCAATTTTTTCAGGATCGAATACCCGATCAATCCCGATCTTGGCGAATTCTTTGATAGCCACCGGCGCGGTGATGTCATTTCCCAACACCATATCTACTTTGGCATTAATTAACTCTCCCGGGACCACTGATTTTTTACCGGCATGAGTTGCTAAAATTTTTTCGGTAATCGTCATCCCCATCAAAATCACCTCTATAATTGTCTATCGATTTTATTTTTTATAATTATATACTTGATTGCATATCAAGTCAAGAATAAATTCCGTTATCTTCCTATAAATTCTTTCAAATTCTTATATAGAATCATATGAATATGGAGGTTTTATTTGGGCGTAAAAAAAGCGATGCCGGTAATCATCGCTTGAATTGTATGCCATTTTGAATCGATTCTATTCTGTAATTCTTAATGGTTTTAAAAAAATAGAATCGTACAAGGTTATATTCAATTAAATTGCACCATCGCGTTAGGAATAATCCCCTTAATCCCTTTTACCACAAACTCCATGGCGCAATGGGGGCAGGTTACCATTTGCCGTTGCTCTTTCAGAGGAATATACATCGGCCCGTCACAACGCTGGCATAAAATCACCACTCTCCCACTTTTATCGAATTCGGACGGTAAATCGTTGGTGAATTTGGGGATTTCATTAACCAATTCGGGTAGGGTGGTATAACCACAGGTGGGACAGATGAAGAGAGAATGGGATTTGGAAATCGGGATTATTGGAATAAAGAAAAATGAAAGATAATTCCGGATCTGATTTTCTTGAAAATTTCGAATATCGTTACAGCGAGGGCAATGATGACGCGTGATTTGTTTCCCCGCTTTTTTTAGCGGGCTGATTCCAAAGATTAAAAACATGAAATCGCCTCCATATATATATAAAAATGAATGGTGAGCGCATGATTAAAATTAAGACAAAATATTGAAATTTATTTTAATAAAAATATTTCCTATATATTTATTGAGCATTCTCATTAATAATAACCTATTTTTAGTTCCAGTTCAACCAGTAAACCGGGATGTGGTGGTAAATTATTGAATTGGTTCCGCAAAGAAGGTTAAAAACTTTATCCTTCGAATTTTTTTATTGAATTTCGGATTCCGGTCGATATAATTATTCGGAAACTATTTATTGTTTAAACAGGTGTTGCCGAAATATTATTATAAGTGAAACAGAAAAATATGCAAAAAATTTGCCAAAGTGGTTTTCTGGAGATTGATTCCGGAATTCCATCCGAGTTCCATGGGTTCCACATAATTTATGGTAAGATTTTGAGTGATGCGCCGGAAAGGATATTTAATCAAAAATGTCGAAGTATTCATGACCCTTGATTTGTGCCAAGCTTATCGAGGCCAATCGTTTGAAAGCCCAGTTTTGGTGAATTTGGTATAAGGTTGCAGAATTTTGAATGATTCATCCTAACCGGAAGGACGTTCTTTTTTTGGGGGGGCTGTTGATTCAAGAATTATTCAGATAATCATTGCAACAATTGTTGGTAAAAATCGCAAAACACCGAGGTGAACCTGGTTTGATTCAATTGCATAATGTTTCTAAAACCTACAGTAATGGAACGGTAGCGCTTACCAATATCAATTTATATATCGAAAAAGGGGAGTTTGTATTTTTGGTTGGTCCCAGCGGCGCGGGTAAAACTACCTTTATTAAGCTGGTGATCCGCCGGGAGATGCCCACCCAGGGACAAGTTTTCGTCGGTCGTAAAAATCTTTCCCTGATGAAGCATAATGAAATTCCGATTTTCAGGCGCAATATCGGAACGATTTATCAGGATTACAAACTGCTGCCGAATAAAACGGTTTTTGAAAATGTGGCTTTTGCCCTGGAAGTGATCGAAGCCTCCCGGAGGGATATCCTGAAACAAGTACCGGCCGTATTGGAGCTGGTAGGGCTTAGAGACAAGGGCAAGTTCTTTCCTTCCGAATTAGCGGGTGGAGAACAACAACGGGTATCTTTGGCCCGGGCTATCGTTAACCGCCCTTTGGTTTTATTGGCCGACGAACCCACGGGCAATCTTGATCCCGATACCTCATGGGGGATCATGGATTTATTATTGGAAATTAATAAAAGGGGAACTACAGTGGTCATGGCGACCCATAATAAGAATATTGTTGACCGGATGCGCCGCCGGGTGGTTGCTTTGGAAAGCGGGCAAATCGTAAGGGATGAACAAAAGGGGGTTTATGAGACTTGAAGGTAAAAACCTTTTGGTATTTTACGAAAGAAGCATCTTCCGGGCTGAGCCGCAATGGGTTGATGAGTTTCGCGGCCATCACCACCATCACTTTATCATTGATTATTTTGGGATGTTTTTTTATCGTGATCTCGAATTGCACCCATTTTGCGGAAATGGCCAAGGGAGTTCTGGAATTAAAAGTATATTTAACAGAAGATGTTGAGCCGGAGCCGTTAAAGACAAAGATTAGTGAATTTAAAGGCGTTAAGGAAGTGCGGTTCGTTTCCAAGGAGGATGGCGCCAAATGGTTGGAGCAATCTTTGGGCGTAAACAATCTTTTTGTAACTTCCGATAATCCGTTGCCGGATACGTTGGATATTAAGTTGGACACCGAGGTCAATGTAAAAAAATTGGTTCAAAAAATCAATGTTCTGGATGGGGTTGACGAAGTCGCTTATGGGAAGACTTTTGTGGAAGCAATGTTGGTAATTATCCAAATTATCTGGATATTAGGGTTGAGTTTGGTGGCCATTGTGGCTTTGGTTGTTTTATATATCATTGTCAATACAATCCGGTTAACGGTGTTAACCCGTTGGAAAGAGATCGAAATCATGAAACTGGTGGGGGCGACCGATTGGTTTATCCGGTGGCCGTTTATAATGGAAGGGATTTTTCTGGGTTTGGGCGGTTCTTTAATCTCCCTGTTGTTACTTTCCAAAGGATATAATCTGGTATACGACTATATCCGGCAAATCGCTCCCTTTATCCCGTTACTCAGCGAGAAAGTGATTAATCAAGGTATGTTCTGGATTATTACGGTGGTGGGAATATCCTTTGGAGCCATTGGTAGTTCCATGTCGTTAAAAAAATTCTTAAGAGTGTAAAAAGAATGGGTTATGGGCGCTGTTCTACGCTTGTGCTACGTTTTTAAGAAGGTGAGATAATCTGTGTTAAGACCGAGTAAATTTGTGGCATTGTTTCTATTGGTGATGCTAGTGGGAGGAACTGCGGGGTTTGGTGCTTCAAAGGATGAAATTCAAAGCCGGATTGATCAAACCAAGAAGAAACTTTCGGAAACGAAACGCCGTGAAAAATCAGTATTGAAAAACCTGTTGAGAACACAGAAAGAACTGGAAGAGATTAATGACGATTTAACCCAATTAAACTATAGCTTAAGCAAGACGGAACGTAATATGTCAATTACCCAAGACCAACTGAACAGTGCCCGCTCCGATCTCCAGCAAATAAAAAATGAAATCGGAGGCCGGAAAGGAGTTCTGGATCAACGATTAATTGCTATATATAAATATGGGTATCAAAGTTCCCTGGAGATTTTGTTTAACTCCAGGAATTTTGCCGAATTTATTGCCCGGTTTGAGATGATCAGCGAATATGTGCGCGCAGATGTTCAAATATTAAAAACGCTCCATCAACAGCAAGATCTGATTACGAAAAAGCAGGCAGAAATCACCCTGAAAAAACAGGAATTGGAAGTTCAAAGAAATACTTACACGCGATTGCAGCTTCAGACGAAACAACAACAAGAACGCCGTATATCGGTGGTGGAGGACCGGCAACGCGAGTTGACGGTTTTAAAAAACAGTCGTAAGGTACTGGAAGAATCACTGGACGAGTTAGAACGGACCTCCAAGGAAATGGAAGCCCAGATTCGAGATTTCCAGAATAAAAACCGGGTGGCTTTAGGTTCCGGAAAATACATATGGCCGCTTCAATCCAAAGGCCGGATCAGCTCTTATTTCGGTTACCGGTTCCATCCGATTCTTCGCAAACGCAAGTACCACAGTGGTATTGATATTGCCGCGCCGCAAGGTTTATCGATTTTGGCGGCGGATTCGGGAGTCGTTGCGTTTGCGGGCTGGAATAACGGATATGGGAAAATGGTTATTCTGGATCATGGTTCGGGTTTTTCAACGGTTTATGGACATTGTTCCATACTCCAGGTCAATCAGGGGCAAACCATCACCAAAGGCCAGACCATCGCCCAGGTGGGGAGTACCGGATTAAGCACCGGACCGCATTTGCACTTTGAGGTCCGTAAAAACGGAGTACCGGTGAATCCATTAACGTATCTCAAATAAGATATGATTCGATAGCTTTCGAAGGAGCTGTTTTCGTGGCGCGAAACAAACAGACACGGCTAGTTTTAATCTCCATCATTGTTTTTATTATTTTCGGGACATTAGGCTGGTGGTGGCAAAAAGAAGTCCGGCACGGCAAATACCGGGATTTAATTCCAGCTCTTTATACCATTGGTTTCGTGAAAATAAATTACTATCAGCCGGTGGACTTTATCAAACTGGTGAATATTTATTTAAAGACCGGCAGTATCGCACAGACGCTTGAATCGTTACATGATCCGTATACCCAACTATTATCGGAAGAAGATTTAGCCGAGTTGAAAAAGGAAACGGACGGTTATTTCGAAGGCATCGGCATATATTTGCAGAGAGATGAACCGGTCATTTGGAAGGTTGTGGCTGGCACCCCCGGTGCAAAAGCCGGACTGCGAGTCGGTGACCGGATTGTTGAAGTCGATCATACTCCGGTGAAGAGCGCTCAGGCGATTATTCGGAAGATTAAGGGGGAAGCCGGAACCAAAGTTTGGTTGCGGGTTGTCCGTAATGAACAAGGCCAATCCAAAGATTACGAAATCAGTATAACCAGGGCCAGGATATATATCCCTACTGTCGAAATGAAAATCTCCAATGATCCGGTATTGGGGAAGTATGCTTATATGAAAATTGACCAATTCGCCGACACTACCGCCCGGGATCTGGGAAAAAACTTGAAGACCATCGATAAAATGGATGATTGTAAAGGGATAATCTTAGATTTGCGGGCTAATCCCGGCGGTCTACTGGACTCGGCAGTGGATGTCATCAGTCATTTTTTACCCAAGGGAACCCCGGTGCTTTATGTCTACCGGCGGGGGCAATTGGTGAATGTGATTAAAACTACGGCTCATACGATTCACAGGCAATTGCCGGTAGTGGTGCTGATTGACTATTGGAGTGCCAGCGCGGCGGAGATCGTGGCCGGCGCTTTAAAGGATCAACAGCGGGCGATTTTGGTGGGAACCGCTACCTTTGGGAAAGATCTGATCCAGGAGATTAAAGAATTATCCGGTGATATTGCCTTTAAAATAACGGTTTACAATTATTTAACTTCGGGGAAGAAGAATATTCACAAACGGGGTGTGCAACCCAATCAAATCGTAGGTGGTTCCGCGCTTAAAGTGCTTAAGAATGGTGATGTTGGAGAGTTTCAAAAGATTCAGTCCCAGCAAGAGGAAGCGGCGTTAATGATTTTGCGGGAACAGGTATTAAAAAACAAGTCACACCAGAAATTAGCGGGTTAAAATGAGTAAATTCACTGTGGCCGTTGTGATTAAAACGGCCTTGTTTTTATCGCTGGTTGACAATGGCTGATTCTACCAAGCACAGGTTGATCCAATCGGAAACCTAAAAGAACAATACACTTCAAGGTTTAAAAAGATTTTCCGGATTCCAACCGCCAGTTATCCGGCTAAACCACGAACTAAGGGTTGATATACTTCCGGTAATCAGTAAAAGGCCCATTAAAATTAACAGTATTCCGGAAGCCCACTCAAAATATTTGATATATGGTTTTAATCGCGCCATTCCCCGTGAAACTCTCTCAAAACCAATCGCTAATAATAAAAACGGTACGGCTAATCCCAATGAGTACGTGGATAATAATAGCATCCCTTTTCCAATTTGCCCCTGGCTACCGGCTAAAGTTAAAATTGATCCTAAAATTGGACTGATACAAGGGGTCCAACCGAGAGAAAATGCTAATCCGGTAAGGAAGGCTCCGATGATACCGATTTGGGGTTTGATTTGTACCTTTTTCTCTTGATACAACCATGAGATCGGAAGCCATCCGGCTTGATGGAGTCCCATGACAATTACAAAAAAACCGGCAATTTGCGAAATCAGCTTCCGGTACTTTAATAAAAACTGCCCCAGGTAGGAACTGGCTAGACCTAACATGATGAATACCATACTAAAACCTAGGATAAAAGCGATGGTGGTCGATAAAATTCTGCGTTTCGATACTGAACCGGATTTAAGGTTGGTTAAGGAAGTACCGGAGATAATTCCTAAGTATCCCGGTGCAATCGGCAGAATACAAGGGGAGAGAAACGAGAGCAAACCCCCGGCAAAAGCTATCAAAAGTGTAATCTCCATTTTTATTCCCTCTTTTTAAATGCAATATAAAACCAACTTCTACTTCAATTTTAACAATGGTTGGACTTTTTGTTCCAATGCAGCCAGGTTGGTGGAGCCTTTCACGATGGCTCGGATGGTGCCTTTACGATCAAGTATAAAGGTGTTTGGCATTGAAAATACCTGGTATAAATTACCTGTTTTTCCCTTGGTATCTGTTAATACCGGAAATTTCATACCGTTTTTTTGGGCAAAGCTTTTTACGGTTTTGGGCTGCTCTTGTATACTTACCGCTAGTATCGTTACACCATTCGCGGAATATTTCCGGTAAAACTTATTTAATTCAGGAATTTCCGCCCGGCACGGCGGGCACCAGGTCGCCCAAAAATTGATCAAAGTTATTTTATTCCTGGAGGTAACATTTTTTAACACAACTTTTTTGCCGTTTAAATCCGGTAAGGTGAAATTCGGGGCAGGATAACCTACAATAGGCTTGGCGCTTTCCGCAGCTTGATGTACTCCTACTCGAATCCCTACCAACGCTGCGGTTAAAAAAATACCTGCGATAATTAATCCAAACCAGAATTGACGCTTTTTCATTTTTATCTCCTTAAACTTATGGATAACGGTTTTTACTTCCTTTCGGAGCACGAAATCCGGTTGCTACTTTGGTTATTCCGGACTTTACCGCCATTTCAATAGTTATTATGAAATAAAATGAAGAAAATCATTCAAAGAACCTACGGAAATTGCCAAACGAATTGGAACTTTCTACTTCCAAAAACATTTTGTGTTGGAAAGCGACTTAATGGTTGTTTTTATAAAATAAAACCCGCTAGTGGTTAAGCGGGGTAGGCAACTCAATGTTATATTATAATAAGTTGATTTCTAGGCGTGATCAAAATTCATTGGATGAATCGATCAAGCTATTTAATTTTTATAAAAGCGGGCCGGACCACCGCAATCAGTCGTCCATCGGCATCTTTCCGGTAATGTATGTTTAAATTTCCATTACGGTAAGTATAATTGTTTTTTCCATAATTGGTACTTGACATATTCCGTTGTTCTTCATCGAATCGAGCCATAATTACTCACTCCCTTCCATTCTCAATGATTTTCTTTAATATTCTTTCCGCATTTTTCAATGAATCAATTTTCCCGTCGCGTTTTTTTAACCTAACACGACATGATTGGTATCACAACCACCCATGAATCGGCTTTGGAAAAGCCGATGAACCTATTTTCGTGTTAATTTATATTATTCAATTTAAATTATCAAATATGTATGGAATAAATTTCGTTGCCGGTCTTGGATAAATTCATCCGGTTTTATCGTTGTATAAAATATCTAAAAATGTTTGAGAGGTAGCAGGGAAACCGGTTCGTTTATCGAATACATGTTTGGTTAATTAAGTTGAATATCAAAGTAAAAAATTTCGAGCTCCGGGTTAAAAATTATGATTTGTTTTGTGAATTGAGTTTATTATACCATTGAATGGTAACAATTGTAGGGCAGGGGTGTAAACGATTGGTTAACAAATTTGTGTTGCATTCGGAATATCAGCCCAAGGGGGATCAACCCCAGGCCATTACCCAGCTGGCCAAAGGTTTGCGTGCCGGAATGCGGGATCAGGTTTTGCTGGGGGTTACCGGTTCCGGAAAAACTTTTACCATGGCCAAGGTGGTGGAGGAGTTGCAATTACCGGCGCTGGTGCTGGCTCATAACAAAACGCTGGCGGCGCAATTATATAGTGAATTCAAGGAGTTTTTTCCGGAGAACGCAGTGGAGTATTTTGTCAGTTATTATGATTATTATCAGCCGGAAGCCTATATACCGCAAACCGACCTTTATATCGAAAAGGATTCCAGCATCAATGATGAGATTGACCGGCTGCGCCACGCGGCCACTTCTTCATTGCTGAGCCGCAATGATGTGATCATTGTAGCCAGTGTCTCTTGTATTTACGGGTTGGGTTCTCCCGAAGATTATGAAGCGTTAACCTTATCGTTAAAGTCCGGCGAATTTAAAGAACGGAATCAACTGCTTCGCCGTTTGGTGGGAATTCAATACAGCCGGAACGATCTGGGTTTCTCCCGGGGGACTTTCCGGGTGCGGGGGGATGTCATTGAGATTATTCCCGTTTATGGCGAAAATATCATTCGAATCGAGTTGTTCGGGGATGAAGTGGAAAAAATCCTGGAGGTTGATCCGGTAACCGGAGAAATCTTGCAAAAGTTGGAGGAAGTGGCGATTTACCCGGCCACCCACTACATTACTTCCGAGGAAAAGATGAAAGCGGCCATTCAAGCCATCGAGGCGGAATTGGAATCGCGGTTACAGGAGTTTCGTGAGGCGGGAATGCTTTTAGAGGCTCAACGTATCGAACAACGAACCCGGTTCGATCTTGAAATGATGCAGGAATTGGGTTTTTGCCAGGGTATTGAGAATTATTCCCGCCATTTAACCGGTAGAGCCCCGGGTGATGCGCCGGCGACACTCTTTGACTACTTCCCGAAACAGTTCCTGCTGTTTGTGGATGAATCGCATGTTTCCATCCCTCAGGTGGGCGGGATGTACGCCGGGGACCGTTCCCGGAAAGAGACGTTGGTTAAATACGGATTCCGGCTGCCTTCGGCCCTGGATAACCGTCCGTTGAAATTTCCGGAGTTTGAGGAACGGATCAACCAGGTAGTTTATGTTTCAGCAACTCCGGGATCTTATGAATTGAATCGGGCCGAACAAGTGGTGGAGCAAATCATCCGGCCCACCGGTCTGGTGGATCCGGAAATCATCATCAAACCGGTCCAGGGGCAGATTGACGATTTGATGGAAGAAATTCGGGTGCGGGTAGCAGTGGAAGAACGGGTGCTGGTGACCACCCTCACCAAGAAAATGGCTGAAGATTTAACCGAATACCTGGATGGCGCCGGGATCAGGGTCCGTTACCTGCACTCCGAGATCAATACGCTGGATCGGATCGTTATTTTGAGGGATTTACGGTTAGGGAAATTTGATGTCCTGGTCGGTATCAACCTGTTGCGGGAAGGGTTGGACTTGCCCGAGGTTTCGCTGGTGGCCATCTTGGATGCCGATAAGGAAGGATTTTTGAGGTCGGAGACTTCCCTGATTCAGACTATCGGCCGGGCCGCCCGGAATGTGCAGGGGAAAGTCATTATGTACGCCGATCGGATTACCGATTCCATGGACCGGGCTATTCGGGAAACCAACCGGCGCCGGAAGAAACAGCTCGAGTACAATGAAGCCAACGGGATTACACCGGAATCCGTGAAAAAAGCGGTGCGGGATCTGATCCAAGCCGAACAAGCCGCGGAAAGCAAGGTGGAATATGAGATCAGTAAAAATCCCCGTCTGCGGCCGGATGAGATTAAGGCGAAAATTTCCGAATTGGAGACGGAGATGCTCAAAGCCGCCGCGGATCTGTCTTTCGAACGGGCCGCTGAACTCCGGGATGAAATGCGGAATTGGGAGAAAGCGTTGGGAAGGTTATAAATACAGCAATTACAACAGATTGTGAACGGGTGGAATATTAACCACCCTAGGGAGGTTTTCTTTATGTCCAACAACTATATTCGTATTAAAGGGGCGCGGGAGCATAACCTGAAAAATATCGACCTGGAAATACCCCGTGATCAGTTGGTGGTGATTACCGGGCTGTCGGGGTCGGGGAAATCATCGCTGGCGTTTGATACCATCTATGCCGAAGGGCAGCGGCGTTATGTGGAATCCCTTTCCGCATATGCCCGGCAGTTCCTGGGGCAAATGGACAAGCCGGACATTGATTACATCGAGGGGTTGTCGCCTTCAATTTCCATCGATCAGAAGACCACCAGCCATAATCCAAGGTCCACGGTTGGTACGGTGACCGAGATTTATGATTACCTGCGGTTGCTTTACGCCCGGATCGGTCATCCGCATTGTCCGGATTGTAGGAACCCCATTACCCAGCAGACTGTGGAACAGATTGTGGACCAGGTGGCGAAATTTCCGGAAGGCACCAAATTTATGGTGCTGGCGCCGGTAGTGCGGCGGCGGAAGGGGGAATACGACAAATTATTTGAAGATTTCAAACGGGATGGTTTTGTGAGAGTGCGGGTGGATGGAAAGATTCACGATTTAAGCGAAACGATTACGTTAGAAAAATATAAACAGCATACTATCGAGGTGGTGGTGGACCGGCTGGTAATCAAGCCCGACCTGGGACAGCGTCTGGCGGATTCCATTGAACTGGCGTTGAAACTGGCCAAAGGGTTGGTGACCATTGTGATCATCGATGGGGAAGAGTCGATTTTTAGCGAAAAGTTTGCCTGCCCGGATTGTGGCTTCAGCTTTGAGGAAATGACTCCCCGGATGTTCTCGTTTAACAGCCCTTTCGGGGCTTGCCCGGAATGCGCCGGACTGGGATTTAAGATGGAAATTGATCCGGAGCTGGTCATCGATAAGGACCTCTCCCTCAATCAAGGCGGGATTAAAGCCTGGAGCTCGGACCAGGAGTCCTGGTCGCAACAGTATTTGCGTTCCGTGGCCAAAAAATTCAAGATCAACCCGGACCGGCCCCTACGGGAGTTGACTCCGGAACAATTGAATATTTTGCTTTACGGGACCAAGGGAGAAAAGATCGAGATCTCTTATCAAGGACCGGATCGGGAGTTCCGGCATTCAGCCGCTTTTGAAGGAGTGGCTCATAATTTGGAACGGCGTTACCGGGAGACCCAATCGGAATATATGCGGCGTGAAATCGAGAAGTTCATGTCGGTAAAACCCTGTACCGCTTGTAAGGGAGCTCGTTTAAAGAAAGAGAGTCTCTCCGTGTTTATTGGCGGTTTGAATTTAAGCCAGTTGACGGCCATGGCGGTTCGGGAATCGAAGGAATTTTTAAACCGGCTGAAGTTAAGTGAGAAGGAAACCGCCATCGCCCGTTTGGTATTGAAAGAAATCAACGATCGGTTGGAGTTTTTGATCAATGTAGGCTTGGATTATCTAACCCTGGACCGGACCGCAGGAACACTCTCCGGGGGTGAAGCGCAACGTATCCGTCTGGCGACTCAGATCGGTTCTTCACTGGTGGGGGTGCTATATATTCTGGATGAACCAAGCATCGGGTTGCACCAGCGAGACAACCGACGGCTGATCGATACGTTGAAAGGGTTGCGGGATATAGGGAATACGGTGATCGTGGTCGAGCATGACGAAGAGATGATTCGTGAAGCGGATTTTGTTGTGGATATCGGACCTGGCGCCGGAGTCCACGGTGGCCATGTGGTGAAAGCAGGGACTCTGGCGGAGATCATTGCTGAACCGGCTTCCATTACCGGCCAGTATCTCTCCGGAAAGCAAAGGATTGAGGTTCCCAAGCGGCGCAGGCAGCCTAATGGGAAATATTTGGAGATCGTCGGAGCCAAAGAGCATAATTTGAAAAATATCAGGGTGAAGATCCCTTTGGGGCTATTCGTCTGTATTACCGGGGTTTCTGGTTCCGGGAAGAGTACCTTGATCAATGATATCCTGTATCCGGCGGCCGCCACCGAGTTAAATAGGGCCACCACTTTGCAGGCAGGAGCTCATGAGAAGATTTTAGGATTTGAGCATTTAGAAAAAGTGATCGATATCGACCAGTCGCCTATTGGCCGGACACCCCGGTCGAACCCGGCTACCTATATCGGGGTTTTCGACTCCATCCGGGAACTGTTCGCCGGAACACCGGAGGCCAAGATGCGGGGTTACACCAATGGCCGGTTCTCCTTTAATGTCAAGGGCGGCCGCTGTGAAGCCTGCGCTGGAGACGGAATTATCAAAATCGAGATGCACTTTTTACCCGATGTCTATGTGCCCTGTGAAGTGTGCAAGGGAAAACGTTATAACCGGGAGACGCTTGAGATTAAGTACAAGGGGAAGAATATCGCTGATGTGCTGGAGATGACGGTGGAGGAGGCATTGGAGTTTTTCTACCAGATTCCCAAGATCCGCCGGAAAATGGAGACTTTGAATGATGTTGGTTTGAATTATATCAAACTGGGACAGGCCGCCACCACTTTATCCGGCGGCGAAGCCCAGCGGGTGAAACTGGCCTCCGAACTGTCACGGCGCTCCAACGGCAAAACCCTCTACATCCTGGACGAACCCACTACCGGCCTGCATTTTGCCGATACTCACAAACTGCTGGAGATGTTGCAGCGCTTGGTGGAGGCCGGGGATACGGTACTGGTGATTGAGCATAACCTTGATGTAATTAAGACGGTGGATCATATCATTGACCTGGGCCCCGAAGGCGGGGATCGGGGCGGGGAAGTAATCGCCACCGGGACGCCGGAGGAGGTGGCCGGGAGCCCGAAATCTTACACGGGGGAATATTTGAAGACTATGTTGGGAGAACAGATGGAGCCAATTCAGGAGAAGGGAAAGAAAAAGACGAAAACCGCTGTCTGAACACAGATTAATCGGATTAAAGGATTTCACGGAATAAAGAACATGCAATGAATAATCAATCATATTAACCACGAATCGCACGAATAAAATCTAATGATAATTCTTTTTTCGTGATATTCGTATGATTCGTGGTTCAATATCGTTTGAACTCTTTAATGTTCTTTCGATATTATCCAAATTGCGGTTGAAGACCATCATTCATACACCTACTCAAACAACCCCCGGATCTCCTCCAACGTCATCTTGCCCAGTATATTCTCCCCGGGTTGGATCACCGCGTCCACCAATTCCTTCTTTCTTTGCTGCATGGCATAGATCTTATCCTCAATGGCGCCGTGAGTGACCAGTTTGAATACCTGAACGGCTTTTTTCTGGCCGATCCGGTAAGCCCGATCCGTGGCCTGATCTTCCACCGCCGGATTCCACCAGGGGTCGTAATGGATGACCGTATCTGCGCCGGTGAGATTTAAACCGGTGCCCCCGGCTTTCAGGGAGATCAGAAATACTTTCGCGTCGCCCTTGTTGAAATCATTCACCAGTTTCAAGCGATCCTCCGGCGGAGTTTGGCCGTCGATCCGGAAAAGACGGGTTTTATCACGGCGTAACCGGATTTCGATAATGTCCAGCATGGACACGAACTGGGAAAACAAAAGAATCCGGTGGCCGCCAGAGAGGGAGTCCTGAATCACTTCCTCCAATAGATCTAATTTGCCGCTGCCGCCATGATAGTCCTCAAGAAACAAGGACGGATGGCAACAGATCTGCCGGAGCCGGGTAAGCAGCGCCAGGATTTTGATCTGGCTTTTTTCGAAGCCGGCGGCGGCGATTTCGGTCTCAAATTCATCCCGCGCCTTGGCCAGATAGGCCAGATAAACTTTCTTTTGCTCCGTGGTCATCTCGCAAGCCAGTTTGGTCTCGATCTTTTCCGGCAGTTCGGCCAGAACGTCTTTTTTTAACCGCCGTAAAATGAAGGGCCGGATGTGCCGCCCCAAATCCTCCAAAGCACCGGCGTCGTTATTTCGGACCGCTGGAGTTTCAAAACGGGATTGAAATTGATGATGGGAATATAAATAGCCGGGCATGATGAAATCAAAAATGGACCAGAGTTCGGTCAGGGAATTTTCAATGGGGGTGCCGGTGACGGCGAAATAATGCCGGGCCTTGATTTGTTTCACCGATTTGGCGTTAATGGTGGCCGGATTTTTGATATTCTGGGCTTCATCCAAGAAACAATAGGCGAATTGCAAATCTTTCATCTCCTCAATATCCCGGCGGATCAAGGGGTAGGAGGTGATGACGAAGGCATATTCCGCAGCATTGGCAAGCAACTGGAGGCGTTCCGGTTTTTGGCCGTCCAGAATTAACACCGGCAGTTCCGGAGCAAACCGGACAATCTCTTCCCGCCAGTTATAGACCAGTGCAGATGGGGCAATCACCAGTGAGGGCAGCCGGGTCTCCGGGTATTCCGCATGGACCAGGGTGATGATTTGCAGCGTCTTCCCCAAGCCCATATCATCGGCCAGAACACCACCGAATCCATAGTGAGAGAGGGTTCTCAGCCATTTGAAGCCGGTTTTCTGGTAATCCCGGAGGATTCCCGTCAAACGTTCCGGGATGGGCCATTCCATATCCTGTGGTTCTTTCACATCATGGATCAACTGTTTAAAAGTGTTATTCAGGTGGAAACGTTCTCGCCCGTATTCCCGTAACACCCGTTCCAGATAAAGAGCCCGGTACTTGGGGAGTTCCACCAGTTTATTTTGGAGATTGGCGCCGCTTAAGCCCAATTCATTGAGAAATTGGCCCGCGGCCAATGTTTCCGGTTCATCCAGGGGAATAAAGGCGCCGGTTTTCAGGCGGAAGTATTTCCGCTTCTCCCGAAGGGCGGCTAATAATTCCGGCAATTCTGTTTCCGGCAGCTCTTCCATTTGAAAGGAAATCTCTAATAAATCCGAGGCCTCATCCAGCCGAATAGCACCGCTAAACCGGGGTGGCTTTTTGATTTTTAAATTATCGAAAGATTGGGAATGGTATACTTCAGCATTTTCCAGTATTTCCGGCAAGGTTTTCTGAAGAAAACGATAAATTTGAGTTTCGTCCAGTAACAGGTAGCTTTCAACCCCGGGACGAAAACCGATACCAGTCAGCCGTTCCAGAAATCGAACCTCGGCGGTTTTATCCCGGAGTAGTAATATTTCTTCATTTTGATACGGGTAGGATTTCAGAGGGTTAATCTCAATGGTTTCCCCGTATTTGAAAAGGACTTTGGCCGAAATTCCGCTTTCATATTTGTCCAGCCAGACGGAGATGGTCAAAGGTTCTTGGTGCAAGCGGCGTTCCACCTCCGGAGCAATTTCCAGACGGCACGCTTCCCGGATCGTGGGAGCGGCTTCGGAAATCAAAGTGGCGGCGTCATCATCGCTAAGCGGTAATTGTTTGACGGACATTTTGGAAAAAGACTCCAAAACCGGTTGTATCGGGGATAAAAAGTTCGGGGGCGGGATGAAGAAATGATCGCCGCATACAAAAATACCCCGGCAGAAAGCCAGTTCATAAAAAAGTTCAGGTGTTTGCAATTCCAGTTCCAAATGTTCTTTCCCCTGGGATAACTTTAGGGTAAGCGGTAAGGGTTCCCGGCAAACTTGAATGGGAATGGGTGGAGTTTCGTAATTTTTTATCCAATAAGCCTGTTCCAGCTCCGGGGCAATATCCAGGAAACGCTTGAACTGAGAGGGGCTCAATTCCAGATTGTGTTTGGCGAATATGGTGGAATAAAAAAAGTTTTTGCTCCGCTCATCCTGGTAGACTTCAAGCAAAAACTGGACAAACCGCTGTTCCGGGGGTAAAAAATGCTGCCGGGACGGCTGAAAAGTGAAGGTTTTCCCGAAATAGAGCTCCCGGTGATTTAAAATGGCCTCCAGAAACTCAGCCATATCCTTAATCACATATAACCGTTGCCGGCCGATTTTTAATTCGAAATACGGCAGACTGCGATTGGAGGGTATCAGATGAAGAGTTACCTCTAGATGGACCGGCTCCTCCGCCTCATGGAGGTTACTTTTTTTAATCAGGCTCGCCACCATGGATTTGGAAAGGGCCAGCCGGGGATCTTCCCGGGGATCGACATCGGAATGGATGATACCCGCGTGCGTACCCGGACCGGATTTGGGTGCTGGTTGATCGATTCCTGGTAAAGGGTAAGGTTCAGTTATGGTGCCGTTATCGAATTTATCGAGGGCTTTGAGGAGCACGGCGATGACATGTTTACAGGCGCCGTCATATAGCCCATAGGCCGGACATGTGCATTGGTACCCGGCCACATCCCCATCGTCATAAAGCTCAATCCGGACTTGATAATTTTCACTTCCGGAGACGATAGACTGAATCAGCAGCTTTTCCGGCGAATAACGGAAATTTTTCACCCGCCCCCGGGTGTAATAATCCAGACCACGAAAGTAAACCGGCCCAGCGGAGGCCAGTTCCTTGATTTTATTCCGTGATAGCTTCAAAATTAAATCACCTGTTCGAATACTATCTTAATTTGAATAGATGTTCTTCAGCAGATCATGAAAATCCTTTAACCCTGTATATTATGGCTTACTTTTTAGGATTACTCTGATAATCTGCGGTCTGGCGAAAAAACGAACCGGGGGAGTAATAGTTCCGATACCGTTGGAAACAATTACATTCATATTTTGAGTGGTGATGAAGCCAGTCCGGTATTTTTGACCGTATTTTGAGGGTATCAGGGGGGCCCATAAACCGAATAAAGTTACCTGGCCTCCATGGGTATGGCCACTGAATACCAAATCAATTTTCGTTGTCCTTATTTCCGGTACATAATCCGGATTATGGGTTACCAAAATCACAAAGTCCTCATTCTTGACATCTTGAATCGTGGGATTGATATCCTGGCGGTCTTTAAGATAATCCCCGACACCACCGATTTTTATCCGGGCATTACGGGTTCTTATCCAAACTGCGTGGTTATCCAACAATTCAATCCCGGATTTTCGCATGGATTGTCTTGTTAATGGGCCGTTTTCCCAGTGATCGTGATTTCCCAACACCCCCAAAACACCGAGTGGCGCCTTTAAATGCTCTAACTCCTCAAAACAGGGTCTAATATAGTCAGGGCTGCGATGGACATAGTCTCCACCCAGTAATATGATGGTTGGATGCATCCGGTTCATACGCTTCACCAGATTTTTCAGCCGGTGTTTTTTAAAAAACGGACCGTAATGGATATCCGATATAAATAAGATTTTGGTATTGTTGAAGTCTTTTGGAATATCCTTATGACTGACTATGAAAGTTTTATTCTCAATCCAGTAGGGTTCGATGTAACAATAACCCAACAGGATTGCAAATATGGAAACCAATATCAATAATATTGTGATAAATTTTTTCATTTCAACTCTATTTTTTAGGCGCAGGTGTAGTTTTGGGCATAACCGTAGATTGTACACCCATCGCTTTTACTTTCTCGCGAATCTTCCCCATCTGCTTCTCCACTTCCACCGGACCGGCAATGGCAATCTTGATCCGGGGCAAACCGGCAGCAATCCATCGGGAAATATCGGTGGCCTTAACCTCGCTCAACTTGGCCAGATATTCGCCGGAATCGCCAGGCCATTTCTGGCTGGTGAAGGCTTGAAAAGCGGCGTTTCTGACTAATTGAAGGCCGGATTGATCCCGGTACTTCTCAAGCAGCTTCTCCCGCTCCAGGATTTCCGGAAGGATTTTCATGGGCATTTCCTTATTGGTGGCTGACTCCAACACCGCTAATGTTTTTAAAACCGCCTGATCCGTCTCCGAGGGTAATGTTTGAAACGAAATCTCCAGATCCGGGGCGGCTGAATTCGGTAAATAGGAGTAAGCCACCTGCAGATCGTAACAATAACCCGATTCCTCCCGGATTGCTTGCCATAATTCCTTCTCTAAATATTTCCGGGCCATTAACGCCGGGAAAAAATCCGCTTCACTAATCTTCGGGGCGCTGAAACCGATCCGAATCGTGCTTACGTTGTCACGGACCGGATTGAATACCACTTCAGAGGCCGGACTTCCTTTGGCCGGAGGAATTTCCGGTGGATTTACGGGGCTCTTCATGTCCCGGCCACTGGGACGGCGCAGAAAATCTTCCGGCAATTCCTTGGAACTTGCCACAATCAAGTTGTTGGGCCGGTAAATCTTGCGGAACCAGTTATTCACATCGGTAATATTCAACTGTTTAAAGTTGGGAGTCAACCCGCATCGGTAGGGATGGCTGGGGCCGTAAAGCAACTCGGCCAGCTTGATGGCGGCGTTGTAGCCGGGCATGATCGGCTCGTTCTGATGCGCCAGGATCAATTCATTGCATTGGTCGTACATGGTTAGGGCTTCTAACCGAATAATTCCATCCAGTTCATTGATGAAGGTATCGTAATCACTGTTCGCCACCACAAAGTGAATGATGGAGAAGTCCGGCGCCGTATTCAGATCCACCTGTAAGGCGCTGGAATTGTAAAAGAATAAGTACAGCAGTTCATTGGTGAGGGTGGTTAAACCGGATTTCGCGGCGGGATCATGAGCTGAACCGGTTTTAATGATCATCGTTAAATATTGATACGGCTGTTTCTGTTCTTTTTCCGGCAAGGGACGGACCGCCAGGGTTAAACCGTCATCCCGGACCTGGATGGAAACCCCTCCGGAGGGTTTGGAAGATTCAGCCAGAACGAACCCGGAGAAGGCAAAGATCAGAATCAGGCCCATCTTCAATAAAAGTTTATAGAATTGTTTTTTTGGCATGTTAATCATCCTTATAAAGCTTTGATGACGATCTTGAAATAAGAGTCAATTTCCAGATATTTTTGGACGAAGTTTTTAAAATCATTACCGGATAGCCCGCGAATTTTTTCCAGATCCTGTTCATGAATGGCTTCCGGCATAAATAGTTTTTGGGCGATGAAATCATTGTAGCGGGTGGAGTCGGACCCGATACTCTTCATATTCTTATCCATGGCTTTGGTAAGCGTCGCCAGAAACGTATTGAATTTTTTGGCTTTTAAATATTTGCAATAGCGGATGAAATTCTTTTGGTGCCAGGCATCCATCTCCGCTGAATACTTCTGCTGGCAGTCACGATAACCCAAGATTAAAAAATACCGCCCGGCCATGCTGGTCAAGAAGATTTGGTAATCCAGGGGCCGGTCGTTCATGTAGTCGTATTCGGGGGATTCGTAGCGGAGAATATACGGCAGAACTTTGGCCACCAGCAAATCCGTGGCGGTGGGTTTGGGGAGGTTGAATCCAAGCAATAACTGGTATTCCTCGCCCAACAAATAATCTTCCAAAACCAACTCAGCCTTGACTTCCGTGAACTGCCAATCCACCGACTGGGGTGGAGCGGCGGAATCAACTGTTTTTTGAGCGGAAAGTAAATCCTGTACCTTTTTTAAATCAAAAGCGCCGGTAATGATGATGGTTAGATTATCGGTCCGATAGTATTGATCATGGTAACTCATCAGATCGTCCCGGGAAATGGCGTGGATATTCCCGGAAAGCTGCTCCTGGGTCAAGGAGTTGATATAGAGGAAAAAGGTATCTCCGGGGATGGCACGCAACATTTTTTCCACGGTGATAATCTTTTTTTCAAGCACTATATCTTCCTCGGCCAGGTTGGGATGCAGGATGAGATCCAGATAAATATCCAGGCAATTGAGGATATTATCCGGCAATACCTCCAGATAATATTCGGTACTATCAAGACTGGTAAAACCGTTATATTCGAAAGCCTTACCTTTTACTTGCCGCTGGAAATCGGCGGCGGTAAACCGCCCACCGCCCCGGTAAACCAGATGCTCCAGAAGATGGGAAATACCACGGATTCCCTGAGGTTCATTTAAAAAACCGGTGGGAATCATGATCCGGGTGGTAATGGTTTTGGCGGCGGGCAACTGCTTATAGACCAGTTTGATCCCGTTGGGGAGCACTTTGGTCTGATAATCCAAATTGGCCGCATGTACCGGAAAAAAGGCACCGTATATCAACCCAATCAAGCAAACAGCCGCTAGATAATGAAACCGCAATCGCAACATCATTTCTCATCCTTTTTTAAGATTAACTTTTCAGGGCTTTCACCATATTCAAACAGATATTTCGCCTTGGTTTTGGATTTCAGGGTTCTTAGTTTTTTGACGGGAACTCCTTTACTTTGAGTAAAATTCAGGTCGGAATCACGGCCCACGAAGACCAGGTCGCCGGGGTCATTGTAGAGGCCGTTATCATTGGTATCTGCCAGGGCCAAATAGATTTCCTCTTCATCCAGCGTTAATTCACCATAAAACCAGGTGCGGGCGGTAAGATAGAAAATATCATCCCTGCCGGTCCGGGCGATAAAAAGGTAGGGCAGATCAAATTGGAGTTGGGTTTGATAACTATGATCGGTCATGGTGTATTCTACTTGAAAAGTTAGGGGTGTTGGGGCGTAATAGACATTGACATTGGGATATCGGTCACTTTTAAAGATTTGAGCCGGAATCTCTTCGGAAAAATCGCCATCGGCGTCAGAGTCGGTCCATATTTGCTTATCTTTTCCCTCAAAATCCACTAGAACCCCATATTCTTTTTCCGGAACCCCCAGCTTGATCATGCTGTAATACAATACCACCGCGTCAGTGGCCGGAGGCGCTTTGACATCGGGATTGTTGGAAATTTTGATCATTTTTAATGAATACTTCATGCCATATTCATTATCCTCGGAGCGAGTGAAAGCGGGAGTATCCTTTTGAACCGGTTTTAAGAAGATTTCCTGGCTGGACACATCGGCGCTAATCAGGCCGGAAGCGGTGAACAGCGTCATCAACAGCGGTAATAATAGTTTTTTAAACATGGGTTGATTCGACACCTCTTATCTCTATTGAAGTTTTTATTTATTGCCGAAAATACAGTCAGGAAGAATGGATTCGATCAATTTGAGGAGGGATAGCATGAAACAGTTTTTGGTCGTGATCGTGATCTTAGTTGTTATATCGGTACCGGCGGCCAATATTTTTAGTGCGGATTATTTTCTTTTTGATAAAGAGAATAATAAAATTTTATTTATGGGCGCCCAGGATAACCAATTTACCGAAACGATAGATATGGAGAAGAATCCGAACCGGATGATGCCCACCGGAGATCCCAACAGGTACTTGGCCATCTTTGCTCCGGAAATTAAAAGAGGGAAAGAAAACGACGCTCAAAAGGGGCAGTTGATTCTGTTCAACATTGAAACCGGCCGGACCGAGGACTTGGTAGACCTGGGATACAGTCCGTTTAATTGGGTTTATACCAAGGATCGTCGTCATCTTTTTATTTCCTACCGGCCTGATCTGACTTCCGGGTATTATGAAATCCTGCATTATGATGTTGCCGATAAGACCACCGAAAAATTGTCCGATTATTCCAAAGAACTGGATGATTTGGTTTTATCCCACGATGAGACTAAGCTATATGCCTTGATTCCCGGCGAAGATGAGAAGAATCCCGGCAAGGTCGATGTACTGAATTATGGTCCGCTGGCGGTGGAGACCAGTATTCAAACGGATCTGAATCCCTATAATTTATTCGTGTTAAGCGCCGATAAATTCGCGTTAATCGATGCCGATGAAAAGAAACGCAAGCAACCCGGCTCCATTAAGATATACAACGCCTCCGACAATACAATCAGCGAGGATTTCAAATTGGACCCCCCGTATAAACTGAATTGTTATTGGTACCAGGATGATCAAACTTTAATTGTGGTATCCAACACCAAACGGAGAAGCCACGCCTTAAAAGTATCCGCTGCCGGAATCAAAATAAATGAAATCCCTTCTTCCTGGCTGAAGTTTAAATATGTAAAAGAAATGGACAGTTTATTTTTATATACCACGAATCAATTTGTGATGATTGATTATGTTCAAGGTAATATGCAAGCATGTGACGCCGGGACCCTTACCGCTTTTTATGACATTGGGGAAGTTCCGGAAATGAAAATGGTCGTTCTATTTAGTCCCGAAGGAGGAAATGTAAAATTTATCAATGTCCAGGATACCATGAAAATGGTTAAGAATGCCGCTTGTGGACGCGCCAGCGCCAAATTCGGCAATTTTATGGCCAATCTGATGGTCAATGTTGTATTAAACTATGGTTCGTATTCCTATAGTAATGGATATTATTATCACAATTATTATATTTATAATGTTAATTTATTCAGGAGCGGGAATGCCATAGCCGCCAATCCCGATGAGGCCAAATTTTACATTTTGCGGCGGGATACCCGGGATATTACGGTCTTTCACAGTGATGCCAAAAAGCCCACGTATATTGTTCCGGGAGAGGCGCCCATTACCATGATTCAGATTCGAAAACCAAATCTTCAGACTTTGGTCGTCTCCGGTAAAAAGATATATCAATTGAACACCGATGATTCGTTATCTGCGATCTATGAATTTAAAGAACCGATTAGCGACTGTTCCTTCCGAGATGAAGAAAACCGGCTGATTATTTTGACCGACCGGAATTTGTTGGTGTTGGATTCGGCCGGCCTGGAAGTGAAAAACGATATGTTTTTCTTTGGAAATCCGGATGAAAAATATACCCGGCTGAAAAAGGGTGAAATGCGGTATAGTATTATACCGGCGATGTAAAAAGAAACTTTTTCAGAATTTGCCGTATTTCATAAGCTTCTTTCAATTTGTAATCCAAATATTAAAATTTAAAATGATATTTTTATAAATTAGTTCAGTGGGCAAAGTTTAAGCAGGAATTTTTAGGTCCAAAGCGAAATCATTAACGTGAGTTGCAGTATGGTAGAAAAAGTTTTACAGTAGCCGGTTTCGTTGCGAGTATTTCGCGGTGAAATCAAGATCTTGGAAATCCCGTTTATAGTGTAGACACAGGTAGAATGGTAGCCGGGGAAAGGAATTTTAATTAACCTGACATGGCTATGTCAGGTTTTTTTGTCCATTCTTCCCAGTTACCGCAAACCGGATAGTATCGAACAACATTCGGATGGGAGGAAGGAATATGTGTAAAAGTTTTAGAGGTTTATTGCTAATCACCGTTTTAATCATGGCCACGGGGCTTGCCATCGCAGCCGGGGACAGCAAAACCCCTTATGTGGTGGGAGCTTTTGTCTCCGCCAGCGGTCCCAACGCGCCACTGGGAGTTCCGGAGCGGGATACCTTAATAATGCTGGAAGAACAGATTAATAAAAAGGGCGGCATCGATGGCCATCCTTTGAAAGTAATCATTGAAGACGACGCCTCGGATAATACCAACGCCGTCAAAGCGGCCAAGAAACTGATTGAACAGGATAAAGTCTGCGCCATTATCGGGGGTAGCGGAACCGGTCCTTCACTGGCCGTGGCGCCCATCGCCGAAAGCGCGGGAGTGACTCAAATCTCAATGGCCGCCGGGATAGCGATTACCAACCCGATTAAAAAGTATGTATTCCGGGTGGCTCCCATGGATGCAATCGTGGTTGGGAAGATGTTCGATTATTTTAAAACCAAAAATATCAGCAGGATTGCCATCATTTACGATTCCAACGCCTTTGGCGCAAGCGGCCGCGACCAGTTGAAACTGTTGGCGCCGAAATATAAGATGAAGGTTGTCGCCGAGGAATCCTTCGCTTCCAAGGATACCGATATGACGGTGCAACTTACCAAAATAAGAACCACCAATGCCCAGGCCATTGTTTGTTGGGGAACCAACCCCGGCCCGGCTCAGGTGGCCAAAAACGTGCAACAATTGGGAATCACCATTCCATTATTTATGGGTCATGGCGTCGCTAATCAAGCGTTTATCGATCAGGCTGGCCCGTCGGCGAATGGAGTTACACTGGCGGCGGTTAAATTAATCGTCGCGGACCAACTGTCCGGTTCCGATCCCCAGAGGAAAGTTTTGAAGGCTTATGCCGAGGATTTTCAAAAGAAATACGGCCGCTCGGCGGATCATTACGGCGGTCATGCCTGGGATGCTTTGAATATTATTGTCGAAGCATTACGGAAAACAGGGGATAACCGGGCCAAATTGCGGAATCAAATTGAGAAAACCACTAAATTGCCAGGAATTGGCGGGGTGTTTAACTATTCGCCCGAGGACCACGACGGCTTAAAAGAATCCTGCGTAATGATTACGATTGTCAAAGGAAAATGGATTTTATTGGAAAAATAGGAGTTATTGATGAATCTCTCGATTTTATTGCAATATTTAATCAGCGGTATCACTCAGGGCGGTGTTTATGCCTTAATCGGCCTGGGTTTCATGGTGATTTACAATTCCAGTCAAGTGATCAATTTTGCCCAGGGTGAATTTGTGATGCTCGGTGGAATGCTGGCCGTAACATTTACCACCGCCATGACCACACTCTTTACCGGCGGCCTCCCTTTACCGTTGGCCATTGCCCTGGCGGTCCCGGCAGTTATTCTGTTCGGAATCCTGTTTGAATATTTGGCGGTACGGCCCTTGAAAAATGCCCCGCCTCTGATGGTGGTTATCATGACTATCGGCGCTTCCATCTTTATTCGCGGCGCCGCCATGCTAATCTGGGGTAAAGATACTTTTTCCCTGCCGCTGTTTATCACCGGGAAACCGATTCCGGTCTTTGGGGCGGTGATTGTGCCTCATTATTTGGTGATATTGGGGACCGCCATTGTCGTAATGATTCTGCTGCAGTTATTTTTCAAGCTGACCTTTGTGGGGCAGGCCATGCGGGCAAGCGCCGTCAATCGTAAGGGCGCATCTCTTTGCGGGATTAAGCCGGAACGGATGGTTAAACTTTCGTTTGCCATTAGCGCCGCTCTGGCAAGTATTTCTGGGATTATCATCGCGCCGACCAACAACACCAGTTATGATGTGGGAATTATGCTGGGTCTGAAAGGATTCGTGGTGGCCGTCATAGGCGGGTTGAATTCATTTGTCGGAACCATCTGCGGCGGATTTATCGTGGGCATTATTGAAGCATTGAGTGCGGCGATTTCATCCCAATATCGGGTTGCCATCACTTTCGGAGTATTGATTTTAATCTTGCTAATCCGGCCAACCGGAATATTTGGGAGAAAAAACGATTAAGATGAAACAAGAATATCGTGTCATTGCAATTATCAGCGTAATATTATTCGTTATCCCCTGGCTCCTTCCCAACCGCTACCTGTTAAGCGTGGCGGTGCTGGTGGGAATCTATTCGTTCATGACCATCGGTTTAAACCTGCTGTTGGGGTATGCGGGTCAGATTTCAATGGGACATGCCGCTTTTTACGGGATGGGAGCTTATACGGTAGCTGTTTTGACCACCCGGTTTCATTGGGACCCATTCTTTGCCTTGTGTGCTTCCCTGATTCTGGTTGGAGTTATCGCCTGGCTTATCGGGAAACCCACTTTGAAATTGAAAGGGCATTATCTGGCCATGGCCACGCTGGGATTCGGTTTAATCGTCCAGATTTTACTGGATGAAATGGTGGACATCACCGGTGGCCCCCAGGGAATCAGTGAAATTCCCAAATTGGTCATATTGGGTTTCAGTTTCAAGGATGATTTCCAGGCTTATTTTTTAATCTGGGGACTGGTAATGGTCGTTCAGTTAATGGTGGTTAATTTAATCAAAGGCAAAATGGGCCGGGCTTTTTTAGCGATTCATAGCAATGAATTGGCGGCTGATTCCCTGGGTATTCATACCGCTTCGTTAAAACAAAACATTTTCGTGATGAGCGCGGTACTGGCGGCCCTGGCCGGGGCATTTTACGCTTTTACCATCAATTATATCAGCCCGGAGCCTTTTGGTTTCAACTTTTCGATTATGCTGGTGACCATGGTGGTTATCGGCGGCATGGGAAATCTTTGGGGGCCTCTGCTGGGAACGGCTTTACTGGGAATCCTCCCGGAAATGCTGCGGAGTTTTAAAAACTTCGATATTGCCGTCTACGGGCTATTACTGATTTTAATTGTTATATTTATGCCCAAAGGTGTAATAGGGCTTTTTGATTGGGCGGCCAATTCAATGAAAAAAGTGGTCAAAGGGGGCCGAACCGATGAATAGCGCTCCATTACTGTCCATTACCAATATTTCCAAACATTTTGGCGGCATCAGTGCCTTGAATCACGTGAATTTTAAAGTCAAATCCAGCCGGATTAAAGGATTAATCGGACCCAACGGAGCCGGGAAGACTACTTTGTTTAATTTAATCACCGGTGTTTACCGGCCCAGTTCCGGGGATATCGTCTTTAACGGCAAGCTGCTCAATGGGATGCCACCTTACAAAATTGCCCGCGCCGGGATTGCCCGCACTTTTCAAAATGTACGTTTGTTTACCAATCTCACCGTTCTCGAAAACGTCATGGTGGGGAGCCACATGCAATTGAAAACCGGATTCGTTTCCGCCGCGCTTAACTTGCCATGGACGGTGAAGGAAGAGCGGGACTGCCGGACTTTGGCCGGGAAGATGTTGAAGTTCGTGGGCCTTGCCGATTGCGCCGATTTCCCGGCCGGGGCTTTGCCCTTTGGACAACAACGCTTGCTGGAAATTGCCCGGGCTTTGGCTACCGAGCCGGAATTAATCCTTTTGGACGAGCCTGCCGCAGGTTTGAGCGCTCCGGAACGGGTCTCTTTGCTTCATTTAATCAAAGAAATCCGGGATTTAGGGACCACCGTTTTGCTGGTGGAGCACGATATGGACCTGGTAATGAAGGTTTGTGACGAGATCGTGGTTTTGGAATTCGGCTCCAAGATCGCCGAGGATGACCCGGAGACGATTCAGAACGACCCGCGGGTGATTGCGGCGTATTTGGGGGAAGGGTAATAAAAGTTTGAAGTGTGAAGTTTGAAATTAGACCTAAAGTT
The DNA here is from genome assembly GCA_023436305.1 of Bacillota bacterium. Lineage (GTDB taxonomy): Bacteria > Bacillota > UBA4882 > UBA8346 > UBA8346 > JAEZJQ01. The sequence goes on along the minus strand of JAEZJQ010000001.1, from coordinate 23,319 downwards.
TATCGAATAATATCGAGGGATTAATTATGCTTGAAATATCGAAACTACATGCCGCATATGGGCAAGTGCAGGTGCTGAAGGGGATTGACCTGGAGGTGCGCGCCGGGGAGATTGTGGCCTTGATCGGGCCCAATGGAGCGGGGAAAACCACGCTGCTTTTAAGTATCATGGGGTTTTTGAAGGGTTTGCAAGGAGAAATGAGCTTTGCGGGGGAGAATATTCTGAATGCGGAATCTGAGCGGATAGTTAGTTTAGGGCTGTCCATGGTTCCGGAAGATCGGGGCTTGTTTCCGCCGTTAACCGTGGCTGAAAATTTATTATTAGGGGCTTATCTGCGGCTAACCGGTAAGGGTAAATCCAAAGCGGTCAAAGATCAAGTGAACACCGATATGGAACAGATTTTCGAATTGTTTCCCATCCTAAAGTCCCGGTTAAAACAGCCGGTGGGCACATTGTCCGGTGGCCAGCAACAGATGGTGGCCATTGGCCGGGCATTTATGACCAAGCCGCGTTTGTTGATACTGGATGAACCTTCGCTGGGGTTGGCTCCGCTCGTGATTAAAGAAATCTTTAAAGCCATCGCGGTGTTGAACCAAAATGGAGTAACGATTTTGCTGGTGGAACAGAACGCCAATCTGGCCTTGAAGCTGGCCAACCGGGGATATGTCATTGAGAATGGCCGGATTCAGATTGGCGGGTCGGCGGCGGAGTTGTTGGATCACCCGGAAGTGAAACAGGCTTATCTGGGACGGGAGCATAAGGCGATATAATGTAATAGGAATTAAAGATTAAGAGCCGGGGGGCTCTTGTTTTTTAATGTTTACAAATATCTTATCGAATTGATACGTTTTTTCCTGGTTTCCCTCAATTCCGATAATAAACAAATTAGGCGAATTCAACTTTACAACTTTCTCTTGTTCAAAATAAACCGTGCAATATTTCATTCTTTTTGTATTTAAAAATGTAGATTTCATTATTATTTGGACCTTGTTTGATTGTTACATAACGTAAATTATGGTTATTCTTACATAGTGTGATTAAAGAATCATTGATATGTATATTATTTGCCATTTATTTACCCCCATAACAAAATTAGATCAGCTTCTTTTTCAAGTTCCCATGCGTAATTCTTCGGGCATGGAAATAACAACTCTCGTATTACCTTGTTTAAGTGGTATAATCACCTCATGCCGATATTGTACCATAAGTTCATCGAATTTTGGTTAAGTGTGCTACCTAGTGTAAAAGTTATGAAAGGTGGATAATTAATGCATCCTTTCTACTGAGGAAAAAGATCGATCCTTATCAAATTACATTCTCCAAATCATCAAACAAAGACATAAACTTAAAGAAAGCAAATAATAAAGAGCTTTGTGGCTCTATTTATTTGTAACTATGATCGAAAAATTTTTGTCTTAATTCTTCTGCTGCTTTTTCTTGGCATTTTCACGCTTTCACAAGATGTATATACGGGTGTGTAAAATTTTTGGTGTTTGAAAAACTTTGAAGAAAGTAAACGAGGGCCGACAAGGAGGCGTTGTCCTCCCTCCTTGCAACCTCCAGGACCAAAGGGTGGAGTCGGCCACCCTTTGGAATCCGCCGATTGAGAACCGAGGTTCTCAAACTCTCCTCATTCATCCTGTTTTTTGGGGGTTGCCGCCATCCATGGCCTTCTGACTGTCAATTGGGTCAAGGCTTCCGATGGCGACCGCTTTTTTTCATCCTTGAAAAGAAGCGTCGCGCGACTCCGTCCATGGAGTCGAAAAAGCAACAAAACACAAAGAATTTGACACACCCGTATATACTTTGTCTGGTTCAATTATTCTCCAAAGAGTCGAAGTCGATTCTCAAAGAATCAAAACCGGCTCTCAAAGAGTCGAAGTCGACGTTCAAAGAATCAAAACCGGTTCTCAAAGAGTCGAAGTCGATTCCCAAAGAATCAAAACCGACTCTCAAAGAGTCAAAGCCAGATCTTCCACCTCTGGAATAGTGGTTAAGCGACCGTATCTTGATCTACCTTTTTCGATTTTCCGGGGAAGCGGGTGGAGAGATCGTTATAAATGGTCTCCGTTTTCGGAATTCTTGACTTCGTGGCGTTTTTGGTTGAATTATAAAACATCAGGCTGGCAAGGCCCATCCATCCAATATTTTAATGGAAATTCAGCCACCCGGGAAATTTTCACTTCACCAATCCGTTTTTAGTGATAGAATAATAATACATTCGAAACTAACGGCTCACAGGAGTGATTTATCTTGGTAACTCCGGAAGATTTAAAAATGCTCCCCGATAGACCCGGCGTTTATCTCATGAAGGATGTTAACGGGAAGATTATCTATGTTGGGAAGGCCATCTCGTTAAAAAATAGGGTCCGGTCTTATTTTCAGGCTTCACGCAACCTGTCGCTTCGGATTCAAAATATGGTCAGCCTGGTGGACCGGGTGGAATATATCACCACGGATTCGGAAATGGAAGCCTTGGTGCTGGAGTGCAATCTTATCAAGGAGGAGCATCCCAAGTACAACATCCGGCTCCGGGATGACAAGCAATATCCCTGGGTGAAGATTACGCTTGCCGAAAGTTTTCCGCAAGTGTACATCACCCGTAAGATGAAAAAAGACGGCAGCAAATATTACGGCCCGTATACCAACGTCAGTTCGCTCCGGGAGACCTTCCGGCTGATCCGGCAGATTTTTCCGCTCAGAAGTTGCCGCCACGATCTGGACCGGGAAAAAATCGAGCGGCCTTGCTTGAACTACCATATCCGGCGGTGCCTGGCCCCTTGCGCCGGAGAGATCAATCAAGCGGCCTACCGGGAAATGATTCACCAGGTATGTATCTTCCTGGAGGGACGCCAGGATGAACTTTTAGAAAAGCTGCAACAATCCATGACCGAAGCTTCGGAGAAACGGGAATATGAAAAAGCGGCCCGGTTCCGTGATCAAGTGAATGCCATCCGCAAAGTGCTGGAAAAGCAGAAAGTGGTATCGGATTCCGGGGATGACAGCGATATCTTCGGCCTCGCCCAGGACCGGTGGGGCACGATGGTCCAGGTTTTTCAGGTGCGCCAGGGAAAAATGGTGGGGCGGGAATACTTTTTGTTAACCGAAGGGGAGGAAACTCCGGCTCCGGAAGTACTGGAATCGTTTATTCCCCAATATTACGACGGTTCCGGCTTCATTCCCCGCCATATTTTATTACCGGTGGAACCGGAAGGCATGGCGGTGATTAAGGAGATGCTCTGCCTTGAACGGGGTGGAGCGGTGGAAATTAAAATCCCGCAAAAAGGGGAAAAACTGAAACTGGTGCAAATGGCCACCGAAAATGCCCAAATGCTTTTAGAAATCGAACGCAACAAGGAAACCATGCAGGAGAACCAGGTTCAGGAGATACTGGCGGAGTTGCAAGGAGAATTGTTCATGAGTAAACTGCCGCTTCGAATCGAGGGCTTTGATATCTCCAATACTCAAGGCCAGGAGGCGGTGGCCTCCATGGTGGTATTTGAAAATGGCGTGCCCAAGGGAAGTGACTACCGGCGGTTTAAGATCAAGACCATCGAAGGGCCCAATGATTTCGCCATGCTTCAGGAAGCGGTACGCCGGCGTTTTTTAAAGGGGTTGGCGGAGCGGCAGGAGGTAGCCACTGAAAAAGGCAAATTCGCCAAGTTTCCCGATTTATTGTTGATCGACGGCGGTAAAGGGCAGCTCTCCGGGGTGCGGGAGGTATTAACGGAACTTGGCTTGGAACATATCCCCACCATTGGATTGGCCAAACAGGAAGAAGCTATATTTTTACCGGACCGGGAAGACCCCATCATGCTGTCGCGCCGGTCTAGAGGCTTAATGTTGCTGCAGCGGGTCCGGGATGAGGCTCATCGCTTCGCCATTACCTATCATAAAAGCCTCCGAGATAAAAATACGGTCAAATCCATTCTGGACAAGATTACCGGTATCGGACCCAAACGGAAACAACTCTTACTCAAAACCTTCGGTTCCGTCAAGCAAATTCAGGAAGCCTCCGTGGAAGACCTGGCCAAGGTCCCCGGCATCAACCTGAAAATCGCCGAAAGCATTAAGGCGCAGTTGGAGAAGATTTAGCATCATTGATAAACCATGCGCTACTTATAATAAGTCTCCTGTGTAACGCTCTCCACATTGGTTTCGTAAAAGCGGTGTTTACGATTCCCCTTTTCAGCTTGTAAATGGAGCGCCAGCTTATATTCTTTGCGAAAAACCACCGGAAGAAAAACGGGGATCATCCAGACCAGGGCCAGAAAGATGACGATACCAAAACCTTTTAAAAAATCATTTTTTCCGATATTCAATAAAAAGGCGATACCGGGAATGGTAAGGGGCAGAAGAGAAAAACCTAAGGCGCTGAGCCGTTTTAACCGGGTGGCCATCCGGCTGTAAACTGTCACATAAAAATTTCGGCCACAGGTGTCGCATAATATTTTTTCTTCAGTAACTCCCCAATCCGGCCGCTGAATCGTCAAGGGTTTTAAATGGTAAAACCGTTTTTTTCTGATTTTTCCCCGCCGGTATATGGCGTCTTCTGTATCACTCAAACATCCGAGTTTTACGGCAAACGAATCTACCGGAGGTCTTTCGGTGGTTTTTTCGGCTGTTTTAACGGATGATTTGAAAGTCACTTTTATGGGAAAACGCAATGATAACACCTCCAAAAGCCAACAAGAAATAAGTACATCTTAAATTTCGGCCCCAACGGGGAAAAGATTTAGAGGAAATATGGTTTTTCCATTCGGATTATGACAAATTGTAATGTGCTATTCCGTGGATGAGGCCATGGGTATCCCAAGGAGCCTAAATTGGGAGAGAGTGTTTTTTCATAGAATAGTGCTTATCATTGATATATTATTGATGAAGCGCTATACTAGTTGTATCATCGAAGTGTTTGTAATTTATAGACAACAGTGGAGGTTAACCACATGATTCGCTGCATAGCCATGGATTTGGACGACACGTTACTGCGGGATGATTTAACCATATCCGCTGAAAATGAAAATGCTATCCAAAGCGCCCTAAACCGGGGCATTAAAATCGTGCTGGCCTCGGGCCGGATGGTGGCCTCAATGCATTCTTACGCGGTGAAGCTGGGCCTTGATATTCCGCTCATCGCCTATAATGGAGCCATGGTCCGGGAAGCAATCTCCGGAGAAACATTGTATCACAAGCCGGTTCCCCAAGAAATAGCCTTACAAGTGATTCCCATTTTTCAGGAAATGAACTTTCATTTAAATGTATATCTCAACGAACGTTTGTATGTGAAAGAATGGGATCATTGGAGCGAACAATATCAGGCCAGTGCCGGGGTTACTCCGCATCCCGCCGGGGATCTGCTGAAGATTTTATCCGGTTCCCCTACTAAAATGCTGGGAATCGGAACCATCGACGCCATCGAGAAAATGCGGGAGGAGTTGGAGCGGCGGTTTGGTCCCCGATTGGATTTTACCCGTTCCAAACCCAATTATCTGGAAATTTTGGCGCCTGGTGTCTCGAAACGTGATGCCTTGCAGTTTCTGGCGAAAAAATGGGGCATTGACCGTACCGAGGTTATGGCCATCGGAGATGCCCCCAATGATATGGCCATGATCCTATGGGCGGGAGTCGGTGTGGCCATGGCCAATGCGGTACCGGATGTGCGGAAACAGGCGGATGTAATAGTAAGTGATAACAATCATAATGGAGTTGCGGAAGCGATAAAGAAGTACGTTTTAGGGTAAGATGCACTATGGCTTAAGGCATATAACGCTTGGAGCGTGCATCGCAGTAGGGTCCGGCCTTATCGGGGAACGAAGGATATAACACTCGATGTGGTATGAATATCGGTTTTATCCGATTAGCCTCATAACAGCCATGAGTTTGAATTCGTGATTGGAATCGAAGCAGGAGGATGTAAATGTACTACGATGTTTCCCAACCATATTTCCCAGGAATGGTAGTCTATCCTGGAGATCCGGTTTTTACCTCGGAAGAAATTTTTCAAATTCAACAAGGGGATATCTGTAACCTTTCACGATTATCCTTCGGGTCTCATACCGGGACCCATATCGATGCGCCCAAACATTTTTTTGATGACGGACTGACGGTTGACCGGATTTCGCCGGATCATTTTATTGGAAAAGCAAGGGTCTGCGAAATCATGGGGAAACCGGAGATAACCGAGGCTGATCTGACTTATTTGAGGATCCAAAAAAACGAGATTGTTTTCATCAAAACTGATAATTCTCAGTGGCATACCATGAGAGAATTTCGTGAGGATTTTGTGTCGCTAACTCCGGGGGCCGCCCAATACCTGGTTGAAACCGGAATTAAAACATTGGGCGTGGATTATTTTTCGGTGGAAAAGTCCGGAACTATGGATTTTCCAGTCCACAAAACATTATTGGGGAACGGGATCATTATCATCGAAGGATTGGTTTTGAAGGGGATTCCCCCGGGGGAATATCAGATGAACGGACTCCCGTTAAATATTAAAAATGGTAACGGCAGTCCCATCCGGGTCATATTATTTGAGGCTTAAATTCGGATTAATTTTCAAAACCCCTTCCCCGGCGGGGGAGGGGTTTTGGGGTTATGGTTTCCTTTTTACACTGTAGCCGGTTGCGCCACCGTTTGCTCCAGAAATTGGGTTATGGTTGCGATATCCTGGCCGGGAGCTGGCGGAGCCGGCATATAATAGTTTTTGGACTGGGCAAACTGCCCCACACGTTGCTGGGATTGCTCACATTGATTACGCATTTGTACAATGGTTTGCCGTAAAGCGGGAAGACTGATTTCAGTGGCCGCTTGGGTAAATTGAACCGAGCCGGCTTTGGCGATTTCCAAAAGGTCTAAAGTCATTTCACGATCGGTATACATTGTTTATCCTCCATTCAAAACTAATTTTCGTAGGATGCGGATGCCCGTAAAAGTCATCGGGACATTGATTACGAATTTAAAAAACCCATTAATGTTCGGGCGTTATTGGAAGCTTGTTGGGCCTCCTGGGTCATGAGACTCTGGAGTTGGCTGTCCCGGCAATTTTCGGCGTAAAGCTGAAATTTTTTGGCGTTGACATCCTCAGTAATCACCAGTTCTTTAATGGTGTTTAACTCCATTTGGGTTAGTTGCGGCATAAGATCACCTCCTTTAATTTCACCGGCTCACATTCTTCAGATCAATTCTTTTCTTCTTTTAGAATTCTTACACAATGCATTTATTCGTGGACAAATTAATATACCTTTAACAAGGAGTCCGGTTTTTAGCGATCATAGTATTTGAATTAAAGGACATGAAAATACATCCTTAAGCGCTATAAAATGTTTAAAATTTCGGATAAACCTATACGCCATATTCCAGGCCCTACCCAACCTTTATGAGGCTGATTGTCCAAGGGCAGGAAAAATCGATTTTATGTCGAATATATTTTATATTGATTTTGTACCATAAACGATTTACGCCTTTATTTTTAGGTGTAAGCCCCCCAAATTGGTGCATATAAATTTGCCAATTCGACAAACGGAAGCGGGATTGTTTACGGAGGTGATTATACCGCGTTAACTTTGGAAGATTTTATGAATTCGGAGTCTCAATAAATATTTTAGGAGGTTGCCTTATGGCCAAAGTAGTATTTGAACACGTTTATAAAAGATTTGCCGGTGGAGTTGTAGCTGTGAAAGATGCTACACTGGAAATCAAGGATAAAGAGTTTGTCGTATTTGTAGGACCTTCAGGCTGTGGAAAAACAACTTCATTACGGATGGTGGCCGGGTTGGAAGACATTTCCGACGGCAATATTTATATCGGTGATACCATAGTGAATGATGTTCCCCCCAAAGATCGGGATATCGCCATGGTTTTCCAAAACTATGCGTTGTATCCGCATATGAATGTTTATGACAATATGGCTTTTGGTCTTAAACTGCGTAAATTCCCGAAGAGCGAAGTGGACCGCCGGGTAAGAGAATACGCGAAAATTCTTGGCATTGAAAACCTTTTGGACCGGAAACCCAGGGCGCTCTCCGGTGGTCAAAGACAACGGGTGGCTTTAGGCCGGGCCATCGTTCGGGAACCCAAGGTATTCTTAATGGATGAACCGCTTTCCAACCTGGACGCCAAGTTACGGGTTCAGACCCGCGCTGAAATCAGCAAGCTACACAACCGGTTACAGACCACCATCATTTACGTTACCCACGACCAGATCGAGGCCATGACCATGGGTGATCGGATGGTCGTTATGCGTGACGGACTGATCCAACAAGTGGGCGCCCCGTTGGATGTTTATGATAATCCGAACAATATATTCGTCGCCGGATTTATTGGTTCCCCGCCCATGAACTTCTTAGACGGAGTTGTCAAAGAAGAAGGCGGTAAAATCGTAGTCGATCTTGGCGTCTTCAAACTGAGAGTTCCTGAAGGGAAATTTAAACATATCCGTCAGTATATCAATAAACCGGTTGTTTTCGGTATCCGTCCGCAATCCGTTCAAGACCGGGAAATGCATCCCGATCTTCCGGAAGATCAAGTCGTTACCGCTATGGTCGATGTTTCCGAGCTTATCGGTTCCGAGGTAAATATCTATATGTCCATCGGTGAACACTCCTTTGTCGCCAGTGTTGAATCCCATACCAAAGCCCGGGACGGCGAAAAGCATCAAGTGGTATTCGATATCAACAAGATGCACCTCTTTGATAAAGAAACCGAGAAAGCCATTATATAATCGTAGTGATGGACCGTGCAATTTAAGTTGTGAAGTGGGGAACCCGAAGGGTTCCTCTTCTTTATCCGCTTCTCCATCAAAAGTCTTTAAGAAACCTGTTTGTTCATGGTATAATTAATATCAATATGGACTATGAGTTGATGTATGCGCGAATTCGCCTTCGGATGTGAATACCGCAGGAGATGAGATATGTATTATATCGGAATTAATCTCGGGGGCGCCAACGCGGGTATTATTATCAATTCCAGCAATCTTGGCTTTCAAATGACTCCGGTCCGGGGAGAGATCCAACAATATATTGATTTGCCGGTTTTTTGAAAAATGACGCCAATTATGCCGCTTTGGCGGAATGTATGGCCGGTACGGCGAAAGGGAGCGCTGTTTCAGTAACTGTAACCCTGGGGACCGGTGTGGGAGCTGGAATTGTTATTCATGATAAAATATATCACGGCTTTAATCAGATTAATCCCGAACTGGGACATACGGTGATTATGGCCGGTGGTGAACCTTGCAGTTGCGGCCGAAAGGGATGTTGGGAAGTATACGCTACAGCTGTTTCCTTAGCCGGGCAAGCCTGGGCCACGGCGCAGCGAAACCCACATTCACTGTCAGCCTGAGGTTCTAGTGATTGGGGGCGGAGTATCCCGGGCGGGCGGTTTTATTCACTGAATTCTTTGCGGGAATTGGTCGATGCTGATATTTTGTGGAAGGATATTCCAAAGACTCAAATTAAACTGGCTCAATTGGGCAATGAAGCAGGGATCATCGGAGCGGCAATGATTTGTAAATAGGCTTGATAAATAGTCGATTCACCTATAAAGGATGGGCCGGTTCTTGCGCAGGGGAATAGTTTATGTTAGAGGGGAGATAAGGGATTATCTTTTCGATTTCTTTTTTAATCCCCCGGCTGATGATGTGGGCCATCTTCATGACCAGGCTGAGCCGGGTGTTTTGCAGGACCATATATTCCATGAATCCTCCGACATTAACAATGCCTACGATTTGAATATTGCCAACATTAGGCAGATCTTTATTAACACCGGTGCCGGGCTGTAAGGGGCCTTCCTTGACACGAATCGAGCCTACACTTTCGGAGCGGCCTAGGCAGGCATCGATAGCCAGAATAAACGGTTGGGTATATTGGGAGTTGATTAGATCGATAGTGTCTTGAAGATTCACGGCATGCACGGGTTCTTCCAATGTTCCATAAACTACGGCGGATTGAAGATTCATTTCTTGAAGTTGGGTTCCAACCAGAGGTCCCAGGCTATCCCCGGTAGAGCGGTCGGTTCCGATGCATAAAATGATCAACGGTGATGGCACTATGTATAAGCAGGACAGGAAAAAGCCCAGATTGGATTCGAAAATTGATTCAGCCGCCGGATGTTCGATATGAATCCGGGCATCAAAATTTGTCAAATCCTTTTTATCAATATTTTTTTTGATTAATGGATTCCACACGGATTGATTCCTCCCTAAACGAATATTCTATTTTATGTTTGCCCGGGGTTGAATATACATTATTACAAAAATAGATTCTTAAACATTAGGTTCGTTAATTCGTTTTGCGGAGTCGAAGTTAATCGATTTTAGGTAGGGGATGCTGATGGAATACAGGGTTCAAAATTTCTTCGAGGTATTTTACAAAAAAAAGTATTTATATTTGCTATATTTTTGGGTAGTTCTTGTTTTCGGAATTATTTTGGCTTATTTCATTGTATCGTCGGGTAAGGTAATTACCGGTTTAAAAGTTGCCGGAATCAAAATCGGAGGAATACCTATTGCCCAAGCGTCCAAAGCATTGGCCTTCCGGCTTGATCCCCGTACGGACAGAAAGATTACTCTCTTTTATAATAACCGGGCACTCACGGTAGTACCTAGCGCCATCGGGATTCGAATCAATATCCCGGCCACTGTGAACCAGGCATATCGCGTCGGCCGGACCGGTCCGCTCTGGACCCGTTTCATTACCCGTGGACGCGCGTACCGTAGAGGCATGGATATTGAACCGGTGTTTCAATATAACCGGAATACATTGGATTCGTTTTATCGGTTATTGGATGCGATTATCGCGGTGGAACCGATCCGTTCGGTGATTACCGTGAATCGCCAGGGTGAGATTAGCTATACACCAAGCCGGACTGGCCGGGCTATTGACCGCCGGCGGCTGACTCGGTTGCTTGAAAAAGCGGTAGCATCCCCAAAGCACGGTTTGATAAAAATCCCGGTGGTGGATATAGTGCCGCCATTGACGGAAAATGATATCAATCAATGGGGTCTCAATAAAATCATGGGGATATATAGTACCCAATTTGATCCGAGTAAGCCTGACCGGGTTCAAAATTTGAAAACCGCATGCAGCGCCCTTGATAATTCCTTGATTTACCCGGGACAGAATTTTTCATTTAACACCTGGGTGGGTCCCCGGGTTACAGAAGCCGGCTATAAAGAAGCCCCGGTGATCTTTATGGGCAAATTGGTTCCGGGGGTAGGTGGCGGGGTTTGTCAAGTTTCCTCAACTCTTTATAATGCCGTTTTGTTATCCAACTTAAAAATCATTCAACGGTTTAATCATTCCCTTCCCAGCACTTACGTGCCCATAGGACGGGATGCGACGGTGGTATACGGCGGCATTGATTTTATTTTTGAAAACGCCAATCAAAACCCCATTTTAATAGTGGCCAAAGTGGAGTCGCCATTTGTTACCATTGCTGTTTTAGGCGCCAAAGCAGGTTGGGATAAAATCATTTTGGAGGCGAAGACTATTGAGACCTATCCTTTTTCAGTGAAGGAGATTCCCGATCCGGCGCTACCCAAAAAAACCAAAGTCAAGGTACAAGAGGGCTTGAATGGTTATAAAGTAGAATTGAGGCGTGAAATTTTCCAAAGTAATGGTGAGTCTCGAAAAGAATTGCTAAATACCAGTATATATCCATCTCAACCTGAAGAATATAAAATCGGTACCAAAAATTAAGGATTCTTCGGGAGCGAATTACAATTATTGCTAGCCGTCTTGATTTTAAAACCATTGTGGTATTATCATTAAGTCCCCTGGGGGATACTCTATTCGCGACACCTGCCATTCGGGCTTTGGGGGAAAATTTTCCCAAGGCTCGAATTTTAATTTTGGCTAACCCGCCTGCCGCTAGAGTTTTAAAATCAAATCCCTACGGGATGGAGGTCATTGTCTCCTGGGATCAATGGGAGTTTTTTAGAAATTTGGCCGGGGTAAGAAAGGCCAAATACGATTTAGCGCTTGGTCTTTCACAATTAGGCAGTCTTTTTACCCGTTTTTGCGGCGCACGGTACAGCTTTGATTTTAATAATGCCGGTAAACGGGTGGATTTGCCCGTAATCCAAATGTGTTTTGAGATTATTCAAAATGCCGGTTGTATACCGGGCTCTTCTCAAACTGAGTTTTGGCTGCACCCATGGGAAGAAACCGCTGCCATCAAAACCATCTCCGGATTTTTAGCTTCAATGAAGCATAGTGGCGCACCACTGGTTGCGGTTCATTCCGGAGGTCATTATTTTATCCGCAAGCGCTGGCCGCTGGATAATTTTATAAAATTGGCGCAATATATACAGGCTAAAACCAAATTCCGGGTGGTTTTGATCGGGGGCCGGGAAGATATCGAAAATTCATTAACGATTCAGAAAGCCGTTCCTGATGTAATCAACGCGGTTGGCCGTTTTAAACTTGCGGAGACTGCAATTCTCTTAAAAAAATGCCGTTTATATCTGGGAAATGATTCGGGCCCCCTTCACTTGGCCGCCGCTGTGGGGATCCCAACTTTAGGTTTATTTGGTCCCACCGCGCCCGGTCAATTCTATCCCTACCATCCACCATTTCATACCTACATTCATAAAATGTTCTCCTGTAGCCCCTGTTATAAATTCGGCGGCAGTTTATGGCAACAGATACCCAAATGCTCCCGGGCATATTGTATGGAAGCGATCACCCCGGAAGAGGTTTTTGAAAAGTTTTCAGTGTTCAGTGGACAGTACCCGTGAACAGTATACTGTAGTTATCATCGCGAAACAGTGGAAATCAATGACGGTGAATCATCATTTTTTGGGTAATATATGGTTATCAATCAATCGTAAAACAATGGGTGAAAACGTGTGGTTTTAAAGAGCTTAAGTATCGGAAAGTGTTGTTGCAAATTGATCATTGATCTGGGGAGAATATGGGGAAAAAGCGGAATCTTCGGAGCGGGATCTGGCTGGCGGTTATTTTTAGCATCAGCGGCATTTATTTTGTGTTTCAAAATTTAAAAGGAGTTTCGTGGCAGATCAACTGGAGTGGGATCAATTGGTGGTATATTGCTATTGGAGTATTTGCCATCATTACGGTTTGGTTCGCCAAGGCATACCGGATGTATTTCATATCAAGGGGGATGGGGATCGGAATCCCGCTGCTCCATTTTTATAAAATCTATATGGCCACTTGTTTTATTTCCCACGTCACACCGTTTAGCTCGGGGGGGACTCCGTTGCAAATATATTTAATTACGAAAAAAGGAGTTTCCATGGGAAAAGCCTCGGCCATTACCGTGGTGGATCTTGGTTTGAATACCATCATGTTTGTATTGCTGGGTTTATTGGCGGTAGCTTTGAATATGAGAATGATTGGTTCCGGAATGTTGGCGGTGAATCTAAGTAAATGGTGGTTGGGGTTTTTTATTGGCGGATTGGTGCTTTTTTTGCTCTATAAGGTATGGCGTGGTTCTTGGTTTTTAAATATGCCGCTAATTATGAGGATCCGGACTTTTCTCAAACAAAAAGGCTGGCTAAATAAATTGTACCATGAATTTACTTTGTTTAAAGAAGGGTGGCGCCTTCTGGTCAAGGATAATCCATGGAGTATAATTTTGGCGATGGCCGCTACCACGATTTACTGGATACTCTATTTAATGCTGGCCCCCATTGTGGTTTGGGCGTTGGGGAAAAAGACTTCCTTCTTCGAAATCATGGGTTGGCAGCTTTTTTTTAACTTCGCTCAACTGCTGATTCCCACTCCGGGTGGCAGTGGTGGTTCTGAATTACTGCTATCCTATTTTTTTAAAAACATCACCGGGGCCGGTTTGGTCGGGATGTTTGTCTTATTTTGGAAGTTCTATACCTTTTTTAGCACCCTAGTCATCGGCGGTTGGTTTTTTTTCAAGCTAACCCGACATGATTCGTATCACAACCAACCATGAATCGGCTTTGGGAAAGCCGCATGAACCTATTTTCGTGTTAACCCGGGAACATAATTTACAAAGTTTGGATCGAGCGACTATTTTCAAACGGGGAGATTTTCAGTGTTAAAAACCGATTTATTTCATCCATTCAAAGCTAAAGATACCGGTATAATACTGCCTTTGGGAATGCGGAATTGGATTTTGCCGCCCTGGTTCCGGGATCAAAATAATCCCTTAAAAATAAATTACATGGCCGGGAAAACTGCTTTTTACAATTACAGCAATCGAAGTTGGACCAGCCTTCGGGCTAATCCGGAGGATGGATTGATCCAAGTGGATAGTTTTGGGATTATTTATTTGGAGAAGCTAAAAATATCCATTGAAATTTGGGTTTATCATGAAACCAAATTATATACGCCGGGAACCTATACGGATCTGACTCAGAAATTTTCAGCGGCGAATGGGACGATTGATATTAATATGGGATTAAAGGTGGGATGCCTTTCGGTGACCATCGGCCCGATGCTTATTTTGGGCAATTCTTTGATGGGAATTCAAATCAATCGTTCCGAGATACGGCAATCCGTTCCGGAACCGGCAACGGAATTTTTACCGCAATCCTTCGAACCCATCATTGTCTGGCTGGTGGCGCGTCCTTTCGGCCCAAACGGGTTGGCCAAAATTCGCCATCTGGAATATAAAGATCGTTATTTAACGGTAAATCATAAAAAAGTATTGCGTTTTGAGGATGAACCGCAACATTGCTTTTTCACCAACGCCGCTCTGGGCGATGTCACTCAGTATTTCAGACTTTGGGAAGGCAATTCGAAAATTGAGGCGACGGACGGCAGTTGTACGGGAATATTAGGATTTGCGGATATTCCGGCCAATCAGCATACTATAAGAACCGGTATCCATGATGGAACGGCGTTTCGGTATATATTTAATAAAAGCCGGTTATTCCGTGGAGTCCAATTATTCTCGCGAAAGGAGGAACAGACGGACTGTTTGACGGCAAGCTCCGGTGCGCTTCAGACTGGAACAAAGCTGGATCAATTATATAAAGCCAGTATCCGTCATTTGGCGACCTTTTGTGGGAAGCGGCCAATCAACATATACCAGGTATTGGTTTTAAACCGTTTGGGATGGACCGCTCAAAGCCGGGGGTATCTTAAAACAGCCTTAAAGAAGGTTCACTGGGATGGTTCGCTGGCTAATCAATATTTGAGCGGTGAATGTGTGATCTTTGCGGTTGCCGATTACTATAAAATCACCGGCGATCAGGTTTTCATTGAAAAGTACTGGCCGGTTTTAAAACGGGTGGGTCTCTGGTTATGCTATCAATCCGGGTTGATGGGCGCTTGCTCCAAAACAAAACCGCCGCAAAACGTTGTTCCGGGGAGGTTGGAACGTTTTCTTTGGCTTTGCGGGTCATTGCAAGCCATCACCGAACTCGGTACGGCGCTTGCCAAAAACCGTGAAGTCCAAATATTCAAAAACCACTTTTTTATGGTTTGGACCAAGTTGTTCGATGAAACATTAACTGGCTGTCAGGGAGTACTGGCGGAACCGGACCATGGCCATCATCCGGGGGGTGAAATGGCGATTCGCGGACTGATGGCCTCATTCCCATTGCAATTATCCGAAAAAGGTTCGCCATGGATGGGAGATTTGTTACGCCGGATAACAGCCCATCATCTTTGGAAGGGCGGCTTCTTTTCACCCCAGGATTTTCCGGGAATAAATCTGGAATTAACGATTCGACTGGGGCAAGCGCTGATTCGGGAAGGTATGGAGTATCAAATGGTTCTGGATTTTCTATTGGATACTGCAGGCCCTACCTTCCGTTGGCCAGATCGGATTAATCCTTTATCCAAGGAAGGGATTGGGGAGCAGGGACATGATCCGGAAGTTTTATTCCAAATGTTGTTAATGATCCGCAGTTTATTTCTGATAGAGGATTCGGAAAACCTGCAATTATTACCGGGTATATTTATCAGCCGTTTTTGGCAAGCGCCCAATCTGGAATTGATTAATTGGCCTACTTTTTTTGGGAATGTTTCGTTGAAGGTACGTACCATCGGCGGGATCATTCAGATCAATTTTGAACCCAAATTTCGGCGGCGACCCCAAAAAATCCTCTTAACTTTTGATGGAGAATACCGATTATTATATACAGATACAAATATTCAGTGGAATGGTAACAAGGTAATTTTGGATCCGGATTTCCAGGTACTTAGGGTGTTTAATAATGCTCGTCTTGACAACACTTTTGGGCATACGTTATAATATACTATGTCAAGGTTTTTTAAAGTCCTTAATTTAAGAGGAGGAATTACTGGAGAATGTCATTAGAGGTTGGCCAGATCGTGGAAGGAAAAGTTACCGGGATCACTAATTTTGGAGCTTTTATTGAACTATCTACCGGGCAAACCGGATTAGTTCATATTTCTGAGGTTGCGGATGAGTATGTTAAAGACGTGAATCAGTTTTTAAAACAAAATGATCTGGTCAAAGTTAAGGTTTTAAACCTGGACAAAGGCAAGATCGGTCTTTCGATCCGCCAAGCGCAATCGTCATCGTCATCCCATTCGGAACGGAACAGACAAGGCCCCAAGGTGCCAGGTCCGAAGACGTTTGAGGATAAGTTAGCCAAGTTTATGAAAGATTCCGATGAGCGGCTGTTGGATCTGCGTAAAAATACGGATTCCAAACGAGGCGGTCGCGGTGGTGGCCGGGCTCCGAGTATGTAATGATTAATACGATAATTTGAGCTTTTATAATCCGGTCATGGTACCGGATTTTATTTTTTCCGGCAGAATTTCAGTACTTCGGTACCAATTAAAAATGTATTTAAAAGTACCGCCGTAACATTACAATATACAAATCGATGGTATATTTGGGATAGTCATTACTTCAAAAATAAGATTCGGCCAAGTTATAACATGATGTATCATGATAAATGTCATAAGCTTTATGACTATATGGATTCAGCTTCCTAGGGCCGCGATTTGAAGCTGAATCCAGTGAAAATTGACTGAGGTGTGGCACAAATCCCGACGGTTCTCCATGGGGAAAGGAATATCAGGCGTTTTATCCGCTACGGCGGATATTGAAGATTTCGGCAGGTATTGGTGGGGAGTTTCGGGTGACGTTTAGGCCGTCTTCTTCTTGAACACCACCGACGCCAGAATACTCAGGAATAAGATCCCGAAAATGGTGGCAATGGAAGTTTCAATCGGAATTTCGATATGAAAGTATAGAATCGACAACTTTACCCCGACAAAGACCAAAATCACGGCCACCCCGTATTTGACCAAATGAAATGCGGCATGAAGTTTTTCAATTAGAAAATAAAGGCTCCGGAGTCCCAAAATAGCAAAGATATTTGAAGTATAAACAATAAACGGATTAGTGGTAATCGAAAAAATGGCGGGAATGGAATCAATGGCGAAAATGATATCCGAGCCTTCGATCAATACCAGGATGGCCAACAAAGGAGTGGCATAAAGAACTTTATTGCGGCTGACGAAGAACCTTTCGCCTTCCATAGTGGCTGAAACCGGAATCACCTTGCCCAATATTTTTAAAATCCGGCTGTCTTTGAAGTTCTGGTTATCTTCGCCTTTAAAAAATATTTTCAAACCGCTGAGGATGAGGATTAATCCGAATATATAGAGTATCCAGTGAAATTGGTTAACCAAAGTCACACCAAGTACAATGAAGATCAGACGTAACACTATCGCGCCTATGATGCCGAAGTTTAGAACACGGCGTTGATACTCCACCGGGATGCCGAAGCTTGAGAAGATGAGCAGAAACAGAAACAGGTTATCCAAACTAAGTGATTGCTCAATGATGTAGCCGCCTAAAAACTCCAGAGCCGGTTTTTTTCCCATATAAAAATAAATCCCGACATCAAAAAGCGCCGCCAATCCCATCCAGAATAGTACCCAGGAAATTGCTCTTTTAATAGTCATTGTTTGCTCCTTGAGTTAAAAATTGTTTCGAGTTATTTAAAATTGAGTAAATTGAGTCATCAGGATATATCATTTTAATTTGTTCATTCTGACGTTACCATAATTATTCCATATCATTTTCGTTGATTTTCTGTTCTTTATCATGGCGCAATTAATATTATAACACCAAAAGTGCCGGATTTCTCATAAATAATGTGAAAAAAATTTTTTGGTGAACAAAAATAATCCACCCCGAAAATTCAGGGTGGATTTTCATGGAACATTTGAGGGAAGTATCGAACAATATCTTACTTAACCCGCTTTACCGATTTAATGAGCACATCGGTGGTTGGGACATCCTGATGCATACCTGCCCTACTGCGCGGGACGTTAACGATTTGATCGACCACGTCCATGCCTTTGGTCACCTTGCCAAATACGCAATATCCAAAACCCTCGGTAGTATTGTTTTTATGGTCTAAAAACGTATTATCGGCTACATTGATAAAAAATTGGGACGTAGCGCTATCGACGACAGAGGTCCGGGCCATTGCGATAGTCCCGCGGGTGTTGGACAAGCCGTTTCCGGCTTCATTTTTGATAGAAGGATCGGTTTGTTTCTGAACCATACCCGGGGTAAAGCCTCCGCCTTGAATCATGAAACCGGGAATGACCCGATGAAACAGGGTATTGGTAAAAAAGCCGCTATCCGTATAGTTCAAGAAATTTTTTACGGTAATCGGGGCTTTATCCATAAAAAGTTCCAATTGAATATCCCCCATGGAAGTTTTTATGATTACCCGGGGATTGGATGCTGCTTCCGTATCGGAGTTTGACATTAAAAAGATGCCTCCTAAGCAAAGAATTGAAATAACAACCAACATCAGCGCTTTTAACGAGTGGGTCGCAAACAAGTGGAATTTTTTCATAGTCTCCCCTTCTTTACTCATTTTTTCTGATTTTTGATGGAAGATCTTCCGTAGAAATCTGGAATTATATGTAGCTAAATTCCAATATGGAGTAAATGTAACATGAGAAATGAAAAGTGTCAAGAATCAACTTGATGCTAATTTCCGGCGTTTAATTTTGGTATAATTAGTTTACAGATTATTATAACTCAAGAGTTACGAGTTCCGAATTGGAATTATTGATCCGGAGGTGTGAGTTTGTACGATATTATCATTATCGGTAGTGGTCCGGGGGGGTATGAAGCAGCGATTCGGGGGGCTCGATCAGGTGCGAAAGTGGCCTTGATTGAGAAGGGGAAGCTGGGGGGAATCTGCTTGAATCTTGGGTGTATTCCCACCAAAACCTTATTGCATACTGCTAACATTTTTGCGGCCATTAAGGAAGCGGCTTTTTTGGGGATTAAAGTAGCGGCGCCGGAGTTGGACTTTTCAAAAATGATGGACCGAAAAGACCAAGTGGTTAAAAACCTGGCGACGGGCGCCCAATGGCTGATGAAGTCCAAGGGAATTGATGTGATTGAGGGAGAGGCCCATCTGGTTTCCAATGAATCCGTTCGGGTCAACGGGGAGCTGATTGCCGGGAAGAATATAGTCATTGCGGTTGGATCAAGGCCGCTTTCGTTGCATGTTTCAGGCGTGGATGAATCGATTGTTATGAATAGCGATGAGATATTTGATCTGAAACGCCTGCCGGACTCCATGGTGATTATCGGCGGCGGTGTCATCGGAGTGGAGATGGCCTTGTTATTTCACCTTTTGGGTTGCCCGGTGACGGTTGTCGAAATGATGGACCGGATTGTGCCCATGATGGATCGGGAAATTTCCCGGACGCTGGCTGGGATACTGGAACGGCGGGGGATTAAAATAATTACCGGGGCTAAAGTGGAAGCTATCCTTAAAACGGGTTTGACATATCGCCTGAAAGAAACCACACAGAGCCTGGAGGCTGCGGCGATTTTAATGGCGGCGGGCCGCCGCCCCAATGGGGATTTGTTGGCGCTCGATAAATTGGGAATTGAACATGTACGGGGAACCATTGTCACTGATGATCACCTGTGTACCAATATTCCCAATGTTTATGCCATCGGGGATGTGAACGGCAAATATATGCTGGCTCATGTGGCGGCCATGGAGGGCGCGGTGGCAGTTGAAAACATCATGGACCGGGAGCGGTCCATGGATTACAACGCAGTACCGCAATGTATTTATACTTTTCCGGAGGTGGCAGCGGTGGGAATGACTGAGGAACAGGCCGTACAGCAAGGGTATCCAATAAAAATCAGCCGTTTCCCGTTAAAATCCAATGGTAAATCCCTGGCGGAAGGCAATCGGGACGGTTTTATCAAGATGATCGCCGGTAATTCGGGCCGGATTCTGGGCGCACATATCATCGCGCCCCATGCCACGGAGATGATAGCTCAATGCGGAATGGCCATGAACTTGAAGTCCACAGCCGAAGAACTGGGCCGGATTATCTTTCCCCATCCTACAATATCAGAGATCATTTCTGAGGCCGCACAGGGGTTAACAGGTGGATGAAATTGTCAATTATTTATTGCTAAAAATTTAACGTTTACTATATCGATAATGAAAAAAGCTCGAAGCCTCAACTTCGAGCGAAAAATATTTATTTTTCAAATACAATTTGGGATAGAAAAGGTTACCGGCTATCACTTCCCAAAATTCTTGATCATGCCTGCCAGAGCGCCCACCAAACCGGCATTATAGTCAATGGCGACTTCGGTGTATTGGTAGAAATTGCTGTTATCCTTGAATTCATCATTCTCATTGGGGCCGCCTACCAGGGCTCCGGTCAGGGTATAGGCCGGATCGTCCATGTGATTCTGATATCCCTGATATGCCATCAATGCCCGGTGATGAAGGCTTTTCGGGTAATTGGGGCCGAAACCCACGATATAGGAGAGTTTGGCCGGATTATTGCCCAAAATGTAATCTAATTGAGATTTGGCAAAGGTTTTCAATGATTCGTCCTTGGTCTGTTCGTAGAAGAGCAAGGCCAGCATGGATTCGGCCGCCGCATAACGGACCACACCCCATACATCCCGGTATTTCAAACCGCCGGGAGTAGTTTTCAAATCATTTTGCCAAAAGGATAAGTTGAATTCCATGGCTTCCTTATATTTGGCCTCTCCCGTCAATTGGGCCATTTTGAGAGTTACCGGCAAATACATATTCCCCCAGGACATGGTCCAGTTATCTCGCAGCGGATCTCCGGCCGGTCCCGGTTCGGTGAGATATTTTTCAATATCCGATAAGTAAGTTGGGTCTTTCTCAATTTGGTAAAGCCAGAAGGCGCCCCAAGCCAGGTCGTCATTATAAGAGTCGGAGGGATAACAGTTCTGGCTGCTGCTTAAACCCGGATACTTTTT
Source organism: Bacillota bacterium (assembly GCA_023436305.1). Taxonomy (GTDB): domain Bacteria; phylum Bacillota; class UBA4882; order UBA8346; family UBA8346; genus JAEZJQ01. The sequence continues at coordinate 2,097 of JAEZJQ010000001.1, read as the reverse complement.
GCCCAAGTCATAGATTTCCTTGGCGGCTTTCAGACATTTTTTGGCATATCCTTGATTGACCGGCTTGTAGTTGAGGTACATCAAGCTTAGCGCGGCGGCGGTCATTCCGCAGACATCGGAAGCGGGAAGGGCCGGATCGGCGAAATATTGGGTTGGCCGGGGATCACGTTGATATTCGGGAGAAAACCAGTCACGGTGGTCAGCGGGGGCACTCCCGACCTGATAGTAGAAGATCTCCGGTTTCGGATGGCATTTTAAAAGATAATCACTGAAATATTTTAAGGTGGAGAGTAATTTGGGGGTCAAGCCGGTGGTATCGAAGACTTCCTTATATTCATATAACGACCAGCCTAAAACGGAGGCCGCATATGCTTGCGTCAGTCCGAACTTCACATGGTCGCCGGCGTCATGAAATCCACCGGTCAGATCACACTTCACATCGCTGCCGTCCTTCACATGGCAAGCCTTGCGCCAATTAAAAACGTTTTCTTTTGCCACATTTTTACCACACTTATTGCCATCGTAAAAGTAAATGGAATATTTAAGCGCGGTATTATAGTCATAGCCCGTGCCACTTCCGATTACAATAGCGGTTCCCAACAAGGTCAAGACCAACAACAACCCCAATTTCCAAAACCGAGCCCTGATATTACGTTTCAACATGATTCCCTCCCTATTTTTATTTCATTCATATCCCGGAAATACCGTTTCAATTTTCGTTCTTCCGATTCATCATTTTGAATGGTTCCATAAATATTTCTTTCACAATCAAATATTTCCTTCAGAGGTTCATTAATTAAATGCAAAGTAAGATAGTTTTTCGGTGCGGCAGTCATTATTTGTCAAAAATTTTTTGACGGTAACCACTGATGGGAAAAGGAAGAGGAGCCGATGTAATAAATATATTTTTAAAACTAAAACTGGTGAGGTAGGAGCCATGCGCCAATTTTACAGAATCCTATTTATGCTGACCGGATTATTAATGACCGTCATTCCATGGAATTTTCCAGTCAAGGCCGGGGAAACGGCACGTCCGGAAGTCCGGGCTTTGTGGGTGGATGCATTTCGTGACGGCGCCAAAACTCCGGTCCAGATCGATCAACTGATTCAAGATTCCTTGGAAGCCAACATCAATACCTTAATTGTCCAAGTGCGGCGTAGGGGAGACTCGTATTATAATGACAGCCTTGAACCGCGAACCGAAGATCCCAACCTGTCGGCCGGATTTGACGCTTTGCAATACCTCATCGACAAAGCCCACGGCAAAAATTTGGAAGTCCATGCCTGGCTAAATACCTTGGTGGCTTGGAACAATACCGTTCCTCCAAAAGACCCGAACCATGTTTGGAATCTACATGGACCGCAGACTACAGGTAAGGCAAACTGGATTTCTTATTACCGTAATTATAATAAAGCAACCCAGAAATGGCCGGACAAACTATATTCCTCTTATTATCTAGATCCGGGGCACCCGGACGCCCTGGACTATACTGTCGATGTATACATGAGGGTGGTGAAAAATTACGATATTGACGGAATTCATCTGGATTATTCCCGGTATGCCGGAACAGGTTGGGGTTATAATCCGACCAGTATAGACCGGTATAATGCACAATATGGAAAAACGGGAATGCCGGCGCCGGATGACCCACAATGGGCGCAGTGGCGGCGGGAACAGACAGCTAATTTGGTCCGGAAGATATATGTAAAGGCCATGGCCGTCAAACCCCATCTGAAAGTATCCTCGGCGGTGATTACCTGGGGTGATGGACCGGTTACCGAAGCCGATTGGGTAAAATCCCGGGCCTATACCGATGTTTATCAGGACTGGCGGCAGTGGCTTAAAGAAGGAATTATCGATATGGTCATGCCGATGAATTATTTTAATGAATGGGATGTTACCCAGCAAACTTGGTATAACCGGTGGATCGAGTGGGAAAAAGACCATCAATACAGCCGCCAGATTGTCATCGGTCCGGGAATTTTTTCGCAATATATCGAACAATCACTAGCTCAGATCAAGCGGGCCCAGGAGCCGTCAGCATTGGGCAATTATGCGGCCGGGGTATGTTTATTCGCTTATGGGGCAAGCCATGT
>JAEZJQ010000099.1 GCA_023436305.1 Bacillota bacterium | reverse complement strand
TTTATACCATTGACATTAAAAAGTATTTACCTGTTTCACCGGATAATAAAAAAATAGCTAATAATTGGAACTAATTTTATGGAAAACTAGTTCATTAAGGTGATAGTTTCATTCTTACCATGGAATGATTGCCAAAAATAGATAAAAATATAAAATGGAGAGGTGGATACAAAATGGGCCTTTTCTCGCGCTCATCCAAAGGGAAACCTTACAGAAACGGTCATTATGGCAGTAATCATTACCAAAGGAAAGGTTTATTCGGCAACTTAATTAATGTTTTCGGCTCGAAATCTTCACATGACAATTATAATGTTTACCCGGAACAATATCGAAATGACTCTAACCCAACCATGCCAAATCAATTCATGGCTTGTTCGCAATGCAATACCCAAATACCGGTTAATTCCAAGTTTTGCCCACAATGCGGTGAAAAGTTAAATGGAGCGCTATTTTGTATTGCTTGTGGTGAAAAGCTCCCTCAAAATGCAAAGTTCTGTTTAAAATGTGGAACGAAGCTAAACGTATGAAAGCAATATTACAACAGAATTAAAAACATTAACTAAACCTTACAAGGTAACTGTAGTACAAAGGTGACGAAAAGATGATATTCGGTACATCTTGTCGATATTACGGCAGGCAAATTGGAAATTATAAAATCATCCAATGTATTGGCGAGGGCAGATACGGGGTTTGCTTTTCGGTGGAAGCAAATGGTGAAAGGCTGATTTTAAAACGGTTAAAACCTCATATTTTTAGTCGAAACAAGGGAAAAACCGACTGCGAAATTCAAATACTATCCCAACTTAATCATGGCGGGATTCCAAGGTTTCTGGAAATAGTGAATGAAAAGGGTTTTTACGGTTTTGTGCTGGAGCAAAAACATGGAGATACGGTTGAAGCGATACTTTTTAAGCAAAAGCATCGCTTCACCAATAAGGAAATATTTAATACCGGCCAGCAACTGCTCGAAATAATCAAATATCTGCATGAAAAGGGTATTGTTCACCGGGATATCCGAATTCCTAATGTGCTGATAGATGGCGATAAGGTTTCATTAATCGATTTCGGGCTTGCAAGGTGGGTGGATAACAAACGATATACCCGGGATATTGATTTTTTATATTTCGGTGATTTTCTTTTATATCTCCTTTATTCCTCATATAAAAAAGGAAAACAAAAAAGTCGTCCATGGTATGAGGAGCTTTCCCTTACTTACGTGCAACGGATGTTTTTAAAAAGGCTTCTAAAGCTGGAAGAACCATATAAAGACATCGATGAAATTGCAAGGGATTTTCAAACAACATTCGGATGTGAATAAATTATTTCATAATATCCATTATCACCGAGACCAGCCATACGATAATTGCCGCCCAAATTAATATGATCACCCCCGCCGCCGCCCAATTCTTCGATTTCCCTTTCCCGAATTCGGCTGCTGCTTTTTCTCGATACTCCGTCATGACTTCCGTGGGAATCATCCCGATGACCAACTTTATACCCAAAGGGATTAAAATCAAATCATCCAGATACCCGAGGATGGGGATGAAATCCGGTATGAGATCAATGGGGCTGAAGGCATACCCAACCACCGCCAGCGCCAATGCTTTGCCATACCAGGGAACCCGGGGGTCCCGGCAGGCCAAATAAACAGCATAGGTTTGCTTTTTTAAAGCATTGGCTTTTTCCCGCCATGAAGCAAAGCGGTCTTTTAACATTCGATTACCCCCTTTTGGGCGCTGTTCCCTGTTTGTTACTTTATTATTTCCCAATCTGGGTTGGTTCAGTAGTTGTAGCCACTTCTTCCGTGGAATCATACGCAGACTCAGCGGGTTTATTTTTCCGGATCGGTTTTATTTCATTGCGCAAGAAGATATAGGCCATGATTAAAATAGCAAGTCCACCGCCAATCCAGACGAGGTATGGCAGTTTAAGACCGCCCTGAATCATGCTGAAGATGCCGAAGCTGAAGAAAATCACGGCGGCGCCGATTTTAACGGCTTTCTCGGGCAATTTGGCGCCCAATACTTTCCCGACTAAAATCGCCAGGCCGTCGGAGAGGACCATGCCGACCGTTGAACCGAGCCAGACCGGAATAAAGGCATTGGTGGCGGCCAGGGTCACGGTGCTAAGCATGGTTTTGTCACCCAACTCGGCCAAAAAGAAGGTTACAAAAACCAGCCAAAACGGGGAGACAATTTTGCGGTTGCGGCAGTCTTCCTCATCCAGGCTATCACCCCGCAAGGTCCAAAAACCGAAACCGATAAAAGCTAGTCCGGCGATAAACTGAATCCAATCCGTGGGCAACAGCCCGCCCATGAACCAGCCGAGCCCCGCCGAGACGATATGAACCGTCAGCGTCGCCCAGAAAATACCCCATAAGACCACTTTCGCGTTATAACGGGTAGCCAGGGTTAGAGCTACCAACTGGGTCTTGTCCCCGAGTTCGGCCAGAAAAATCATGGCCAACGAAAGCCAAAAAGCATTCATGATGATTCCTCCAATATTATACATTTGATAAAAGATTACCCGGAAGTCACTGATGAATCGGTTTGCCCGGGCTGTAGCATTGATTATTCGTGAAATCCCGGCCAAAAATAAAGACCTTTAACATAACCCGCGTTGTAACGGACTATGTTAAAGGTCTCACAACTCGAAAATATCAGGGATAAAGCCAGGTACCCGGTACCAGTATGTTGACTTTATCCGGCAAGTTGGTTCTTGCCTGCTACTCCCCTTCAACTCATACCAATTTTAATGAATATCTCTCCATTTGTCAAGACGGAAAATTGGTTCGAGATATGGACAGAGCTACTCCTTACCGGGGGAGATTTTATTCCACCCCGCCATAAATTCCTCCCCGGATAGGGCTGATTCTGTCTGGGATTTAGCTTTCGGTTCTTCTTTTGGTTTGCTCTCGTTCTTATCCCGGTTTCCCAATAAGAATCCGGCGATGAGCGCTGTAATTGGTATAACCATAATCATACCGATACTGCCGGAAAGCGCCCGGATAATCTCCGACGCTACCATATCCAGGTTGACGACTCTGGACCACGAGTCTTTATAAGCCATGAAAATAAGGATCAACTGTACAGAACTTCCGGTATAAGCCAGGATCAAGGTACTGGCCTGAGCGCCCATAATGTCCCGGCCTACATTCATCCCGGAGCGAATCAGTTGGCCCCGCTTTAAACCGGGGCAAACCCGTTTGATCTCATCCATAGCGGCCGCCATGGACATGCTCACATCCATGGCGGCGCCCAGAGCTCCGATAATGATCCCGGCGAACAATAAACTCTGCATATCGAGATTAATATTTTGCGGGATATATAGCAACATAGCCGCTTCTTCAGTGCCAAAACCGGTAAGATGGGCCGATTTGCCGGTGATTAGCGCCAGTCCCCCGGAAATGCTTACTCCCCCCAGTGTACCCAAAATGGCAATCCAGCTTTTTAAAGTAACGCCCCCGATCACCAGAATGGTTATCGTGGCGGAGAGTAGGGCCACAAAGACCGTGAGCAGGATGGGATGGTAGCCCCGGAGAAATCCCGGTAACAATACCCCCCAGATCAAGAGAAGGGTCAATAATAAACCGCAGAGCGCTTTGGCGCCTTTGCGCCAACCGATGGCCAGCAGCATAACAATGAAGATAATCAGCAATAAATACACTTCATTTTCCCGGATTAAATCAGCCACATAAGCTTCTACAATCTGTCCGTCCTTGACCATTAACACGACGGAAATCCGGTCTTTGAGCGCAACCTTGATATTCAGAACGGGGTTATTTACTTCATTATGTTCGACGATAATCTCTTTCCCTTGAAATAACCCGGAATAAATCCTGGTTTTGAATTGATACTTAAAAACCATTTTCCGGCTCAACGGATCAAAGACTTTTTCTTTCTTATAAATACCGGTCACCACTCCTTTTACCATGACTTCCTGGGGTTGCGGATTTCCCGTGGTGACGGATGAGGGAGTTTTTGAAGTATTCATGCTTGGCTCCGGTTCCGCCCGGACCGTGATAAAACATAAAAATAAGCTGGTGATTCCTATCAAAATCAAGGTTTGCCGGAATCGAAGATTCATTTTTACCTCCAAATGATAATTATCGGTTTTTTGAATTCACCAACCGCCATAAACCGCGTCCGGCGCCAAAAGCTTCCTTTTGAAGCCTGATAAACAAATTATAATATCTAACATTCGGTTTGATCTTAATTGCATAAGCATATCCGGCTTCGACAAGGTAAGCATTGACAAAGACCGAACCACTGTAAACATAGGCCAGCACCCGGCCGTAGCGATCTCTTTTCCCGGCGTCCAGTTCGATTTTCACCTTTTTTCCCTGGACCAGCTTCCGGTTGGCCTCCGCCGCTTCATACCCATAAGGTTCGGCTTCCCGGCTGGGGTGTTTGATTTCCGGAGCGTCAATGCCGATGTATCGGACTTTGCCTAGTCCGGCCACCCGGATGGTGTCGCCATCGATTACTTTAAGGACTTCATATTCGGGTAATCCGGGGGGAATGTTCCAGGTTTCGGACTCAAGCGCCGCGAAGCAGACGGTAGCGGTCAGAAAAAGGGATAGGATGAAGATGATTAATTTAGTTTTCATGTTGATTCTCCCGATAATACGGTTTCGATACCGTTGATTGTTCATATTGGATTTAATGTTAGCATGATTATTATCGGAATGCAAATCTTTGAAGCTTGGACGGGCGCATTTCCATCTATTTTATCATTTGATCTATTTATTACTCCAGCGATAAAACTCATCCATACGAAATAGTCTAAATTGCTGATACAAGCAATATCTAATTGATATATTCAATCACCGTAGTAATTTATCATGGAAAAAATGAGGGAGTACGATATAATTAATACAAATGTAATATGGAGGAGAACCACCGGAAATTAAATAATGTTTCTAAAAGGAGATCCTTACGGAAATGAAAAAAATGTTGTCAAACTTGCAAAATCGGCTATTTCGATTAAGCGAAGATGAGCCGTTAAGTCCATTATCCGTATTGGTATTAATCAAAAGCATCTTTTTCACCGGGAAAGAATTATCGAAAAACGGATTCGGAGCGGAAATTGCGTAAGCTGCGGTAAAAAACTGCCGGACCATGACCGGTATTGCACTGCTTGTGGGGCCGATCAATATAAGGTGTGTAAGGAATGCAGCCGGTTAACATATTTAAACAGTAAATATTGCCGAGAGTGCGGGAAACAGATTGAGAATATTTGATAAAAAGAGGATTCGTAAAAAATGAGCAGAATCGAAACAGAACGGTTATTGTTAAGAAATTTTCGGCCGGAAGATTGGCGTGACTTGCAGGAATACATTTCCCGGGAAGAAGTGTTGCAATTCGAACCTCATTGGAATTCATCCGATGAAGCTTGTAAGAAGGCAGCCCAAGATTTTGCGCGGGGAGATACTTTTTGGGCGGTTGAGCTAAAGAACAGCGGCAAAATGATTGGCCATGTGTATTTTAATAAGACGGAACCGGCCGAATTTTTGACCTGGGACTTGGGTTATATTTTTAATCCTGAATATTATGGAAGAGGTTATGCCACCGAGGCCTGTAAAGGGGTTTTGCAGTTTGGGTTTGACACATTGAGCGTACACCGGGTATCCGCCAAATGCAGCCCGGAAAATGTACGTTCATGGAAGCTGATGGAACGTTTGAGCATGAGGCGCGAAGGTCATGGTCTAAAATGTGTTACTTTTATAAAAACCGCTGATGGAAAACCGGTATGGTGGGATGAGTATCAGTACTCGATTTTAGCGGAAGAGTGGACCCAATTTAAGTGTAAGTATATCGAAATTGAGTGATTTGACAGGGAATCAACGGATGATTTATTGAAGGTAACGGCATCAATTCTAAAAATAGTGAGGGAGATCGATGACGAGTCAAAGCGAACTATTCATTCAGGCGCTTAAAAATCGAGATATTAAAGATCTACAACGGGTTGCAAAAGTTGACATCCATAACCATTCCGGTTTGGGTGGACACTGGGACTATATTAAGAAACGTACCGGAGTCTCCATTCCACCGCTTTCCCAAAAATTAAACAGTATGGCTGAAATGGATCAGTGGGTCGGGAAATATATCGGCGATCTGATTGAAACCACCGAAAAAAGAATTCTGACCATCGAGGCCTGTTTTCAACAAGCCGCGGATGACGGTGTTTCAGTTTTGGAAACTGGCGATGATGTCTGGGCCAATGGCCATTTTTATCAAGGAAATATTGATGCACTCATTGATATTTTTCAACAAGCCCATCATCAAATCTCCCCTCGAATCGACTTCCGCTTTCAAGTCGGACTTTCACGGCACTGCCCCATCAATTTGCTGGAAGAATGGCTGGCTCCCTTTCTGGAACGGGATTGTTTTTTTTCGCTGGATTTATATTGCGATGAATTCGCTCAGCCAATCACCAATTTCAAGCCGATTTATCGAAAAGCCAAAGAAAAAGGGCTTTTATTAAAAGCTCATGTAGGGGAATGGGGTGATGCTGATTCGGTAAAAGAAGCGGTTGAAGAGCTGGAACTTGATGAAGTTCAACATGGAATCTCCGCTGGCTCCTCCCCCCAAGTTATGAACTGGCTTGCCGATCATAAAATCCAGTTGAATATCTGTCCCACCAGCAATGTAATGCTCAATCGGGTGGATAATTTAAAGAATCATCCGATAAGAACATTATTCGATTACGGTGTCCGGGTAACCATTAATTCCGATGATATTTTGGTTTTCGGGCAAAGCGTTTCCAAGGAATACCTTGATCTTTATGAAGCGGGAGTTTTTAGTACCGAAGAACTTAATGTCATTCGAAAAAACGGGTTGGAAAGCCGGGGGGTTGTAGAGTAATATTAACATTTTCAGACGAAGGAGAATCATTTTGCATCTAACGATTATAAACGCCCGGAAAGAACATCTTGATGAATGCGTAACGGCGCTCCTCAATTCCGATTTGGGCCGGATCTACTTTCCGGAAGAAGAAAAAGCCCGAACTGCTTTGCTCCAAGGCCTGAAAGCTCAGGAGGTATCGGTAGTTTTTCATGAAAGTAATGAATTTATCGGCTTTTATTGGCTTATATCCCGGGGCGCGTTTCATAGTTTCCCGTACCTTCATATCATTGCCGTAAAAGAGGAATACCGGGGCCAAGGATTTGGGAAAGAAATCCTGAAATATATCGAAGAACAGGTTTTTACGGAATACGCGAAGTTGTTTTTAGTGGTTGCGGATTTTAACCCACGCGCCAAGAAACTTTATGAAGAATTGGGGTATAGGGAAGTGGGTGTTATTCCGGACCTTTATAAACCGGGAGTAACGGAATATATGATGATGAAAGTAAAAAAGCGGTTAATGGAGGGGTGAACATTGAAAAATATCGTAATCTACAAATCCAAATCCGGTTTCGTCAAGAAATACGCCGAATGGATCGCGGCCGAGTTAGCCGCTGATCTTTTTGAAGCTTCTGAGGTCACCATTGATAAATTGGCCGCCTATGACACGGTGATTTACGGTGGAGGTCTGTATGCCGTGGGTATCAACGGCGTAAAATTCATCACCCGAAACCTTGATAAACTGAAAGGTAAAAAGGTGGTTGTCTTTGCTAGCGGCGCCACGCCTCCCAGAGAAGAGGCAATCCATGAAGTGCGAAATCGAAATTTCTCCGTTGAACAGCAGCAACGGATACGGTTTTTTTATTTACGGGGTGGTTTTGATTATGATAAGTTGAAACCGGTTGATAAAGTATTGATGACACTCATGAAATGGAAGCTGAAGGGAAAAAAGGAATTAGCGGCGGATGAAAGGGGGATGTTGGCCGCTTATGATCAGCCGGCCGATTTTACCCGAAAGAAAAATATCGATGAACTCATCGCCTATGTTCGTTCATAAAAATCATGCACCAAAAGCCATAGTGCGCCAATTTCGCAACAAGGAGATTCAATCGTAATGCCAATTGTCATTCGCAATATGCTTTTCACGGATAGCCCGATGATTGCTGATTCCTTTCGCGATCAGGGTTGGAATAAACCCGTAGAACAATATGAGCAATATTTCCGCTCCCTTAGTTTCGGCTTGAACTCAGCCGTCCAGATGCCTGACGGTACATATGCGATTGGTGGTAGCCTGAATGTTAATTATTATGGTCATGCGTATGTAGCGGTCATTGATCAGAATCTTCTATCCCGCCAAGACGGTTGCCTTTAAAAAATAACCGGGAATTTAAACAGATGTCATTACGATTGCAACAAAACAGTTGCTCCGGCGGGCAACTGTTTTGTTGTAAAAATGTATTCTTCACAAGGGATAAATTTTGTCTTGGTTTTAATATGGCGGTCTCAAAAACAATGGTATCGAGTCCCCCTTACTCCGAATACGGCCTGTCGAACCTCCGTTCAAAGGCATTATTCTTTTTTAAGGTGTCATTCCAAGAACTATCCATCATTCCCATCCATTTCATCAGATATATAACCGGGAATATCCACCTGGGAAAGCGCTTCATTCCGCAAACTTTTTTCAATAGCCCTTCATCCAAAACACCCAAACGGCCGAATATCTCCCCAAGGGCCTTTAACCGGCTAAAAAGCTTCCGGGTCATTTGGGGCGGCATGACTTGGATTCCTTCAACCCCGCCCTTGATAATTACGCCCGGCGAATCATAGCCCAGTCTTCGAGCCAATTTAAGCAGATATTGTTCCACGGTGGCTAAATGGATGGCTTCGGGGAATCCGGACTGCACCAGGAATAAGAGTTTCTGCTGAGTTCCCGATTCCATTGGTTGGGTCGCCAGTTCTTCAATGAATGCCTTGACGATCCCCGGCATGGCGTCCGTGTAAAGCGGAAAGGCTAGCAATACGGCCTCGGATTCCCGAAAAATCCGGGCATAGTTTGAATGTTCATTAGTATGAACTAAATAATACTCTTCAAAACAATTCCCGGGGATCTGGATGAACCCTCCGAGAAATTGTTGCAGCAAAATTCCGGTATTGCTTTTTTCTCCACGGGGGGAACCGTTAAATACGGCCAATTTCATCAAGTATCACCTCCTGAGGGGTTTCAGTGGTTTCGCTGAAGATAAACCGGCTGCGAAAATTCAAGGATAATCGTTGGAAAGTACGGGTGACGATCTCCAGATCGGCGGCATCCGTATCTTCTTCTTTTTCCACCAGCACACCCATAGCCGGACTTTTAGGATAACGGAGATAATGGTGACACTCACCGTGATAGATGCCAATATACGGTAACACCAGTGGAATCATCCGGTCCATGGTCTTTTTTAAACTGCTGTGGACAAATCCCATGGCTAGTGGTGTGGCGTAAATTACAAAATCAGCCGTAAGTACCCTGGGGAGAATTTGTTCCATATCATCGCGGAACATACACCTTCCGGGCGTCTTCAACCAGCACGACCAACACCCGGTACAGTAATGAATATTCATTTCAGCCAGATTGCAGGTCTGAACCGTGCCGGGATTTTTCTCAAGCTTCCGCTCCAGATTCTTGAGATAGGTATGGAATTCCTGATGTCCTGTTGCCGGGCCCCCTTTCAAAATCAGGGTATTCATCGTTTACCTCCCTAATCTTGATCTAAAAACGGTTTAAACCCTGGTGCGGTGTAGCGACGGAACTTTCGGGTTAAACTCCATTCGAAAAAGCGGCGGATCCCCGGTATTTGTTCAAGCAGGAAGAATAAACGGTCGATAATCGCAAATTGAACCCAAAGCGCCACTGCCAGTTCCAGTATAAAGGGAACTATCCAACCGGCAGTCTGATAGGCGGGAGGCAGAGATTTCGCCGCCCAACCGGCCAAAGGAATTGACACCCATATCAAGCCAATATTGATGATCATGTGCAGGAATAACCTGGGTATGGATACTTGGATGGCTTTTTGGGGACAGATATTGATGCAACGTCCACAATCTTGACATGAAAACGACCAGAACGGCTTTTTAGCGGATAAACCCTTCATCTGAATGGTATTCACCGGGCAAGTTTTGACACAAATCCCGCAATGGTTGCATTGCGAATCCGCAATATAGGTTTTTCCCAAATAACGGCTACCCATAAATCGGAAAGCAATCGAAACTAAACCTGTTATCAGATTGCCCAACCAGCCGCTTCGAAACAGCTGCCGTTGCCCATTGATAAAACTTGCGGCAAAATTTAGGGCCATCTCATCTCCGCCGCGAATAATTTCTTTTTGGTCCGCTTCGGTGGGAGGATTCATCATCTGTGTCCAATTATCGGGATAGAGGATGCTCCCGGTAAGAAAAACATCAAATTGTTTTCGTTTTAAGATCTTTTCCATATTCTGTAACGCTTGCACCGGACCTCCGGCGCAAACAGCACAGATGGCAGCTTTGGCGCCTTTGCCTTTGGGCAATTGGTGGACATACTTTTTGACGAATCCCGGCGCCGCCCAGGCCAGAACCGGAAATGCAAAAAGGTTGAAAACGGCGGTTTCAGATATTTTGGGTTTGTCTTTGCCAATTAAAAACCGCCGGACTTCGCAGCCGTTCTTCTCCAAAAAATCCGCAATTAAATCCACGGCTCGTTTGGTATTTCCGGTACCGCTGAAATAATGAATGAAAACTTGGGGCATATCGGATTTCCTCCTTTTAATGAATAATAAACCGCTCATTGACAGGTGCGGTACATATACAATATACTTAAAGTATATCTAATCTATCTAGAGTAGACTACATAAACTGAAAGTTTAAATAGTATACCAACAGTATACTATTTTTTATCTGGAATCGTCAAGCGGGGGAATAAATTTACATGGACCATTTATCCCGACGGGAAAAGGAGCGGCAAGTCCGGGAGGCGGAGATTATTAACGCCGCTGAAAAAGTATTTTATGAAAAAGGGTTTGACGGCGCCTCCATGGACGAAGTAGCTAAAGAGGCTCAGTTTACCAAACGGACGGTCTATCAATATTTTACGAATAAGGATGAGTTATATTTTACAATAGCGGTGAAAGGGTTTAAACAATTGCTTTCCTATTTTGAGGCGGCGATTGAGAAGGGCCAAAACGGGTTTGAGAAGATCAACCTTTCCGGCCTGGCATATTACCAGTTTTATAAAGACTTTCCCGATGCCTTTCGTTTATTGAACCATTGCCGGTTCACCAAGATTAAGACGGAGGAGAGTCCGGTCCATCAAGAGATGATGGCATTAGAAAATATGATGTTTGAAATGTTCACCAAAGCGATGGAATCCGGGAAAGCTGATGGAAGCATCCGGGCTGATTTGGATGCCAGGAAAGGCGCTTATTTTGTAGTTTCCATTTCCATTGGTTTTTTAAATATGTTTTCCGAAGCGGGAATGGGTTTCGGACAACGTTACGCCCTGGACCAAGAGGAGTTTATCCTGTTCGGACTGGATTTGTTATGTGACGCGATTAGAGGGAAAAAGCGGGAACCGGGAGACCAAAGATTATCATGAATGAACATGATGTGTGCGCCCAATTTTCGATTAGTATATTCTTGAAAGAAGGTTTTTTTAATGCCGAAAAGAATCAGGATAGGAAATTGATTGGTCTTTGTTTTAATTAATATTACTAATTACTGGAGAATATCTGATGTTTCGTGGAATTTACGGTTTAAAACCTTATAAGGATCGGAAATTGCATGCCTTTGCAAATTGGCTGGCAATTCATGGGGTAAGTGCCAATATGATTACCTTAACCGGTTTGGTTTTTGGCCTGTCGGCGGCGGCCTGTTTGCTGTTTCGCCAATCTTTATGGGGTTTAACCTTCATTCTCTTAAGTGTCTTTGCCGATATGCTGGATGGAACAGTGGCCAGACTTAATCAACAAGCCACTCTAACGGGAAGGAAATTTGATTCGGCATGTGATCGAATAGTGGAAACCACATGCGTGGGAGCTTTAATATGCTCCGGAATCATTCCCTGGTGGGGCGGCTTGTTGCCGCTCGGTTCCATCATGCTTCTTGTTACGCGCACTTGGGCATACCGGTATGGTTTGGATACTTCATTTGTCATTACGGCCCGTTTTGAAAGAATCGCGGCAATTGTAATCATCGTTTTATTTTCTTGGAATTGGGTCACAATGGTTTTTTTGCTGTTGGTGGTTATCGGGACGCTGCTTTCCAATCTGATGATAATCAAAGAGATATTTCGCAAACGTTCCGCCGAATTTTATGCCAAACGCAACGCTTGTGGCGCAAAAAAGCTATAATCGTCTCCGAAAGAGGTGTTTTTAGAATGTTTCCGAATTGGGTATATTTTGCGCTGGGATCGGCTTTTTTTGCCGGTTTGACCGCACTTTTCGGCAAAATCGGCGTTACCGGAATCAATTCCAATCTGGCCACGTTTCTACGGACAATCGTGGTGTTGTTTTTTTCCGGTGGGATTGTCTTGATTACCCGGGAATGGCAGAACCCGGCCAAATTACCGGGCAAAACTTTGATTTTTCTGGTTTTATCCGCCTTGGCAACGGGAGCGTCCTGGCTTTGTTATTACCGGGCGTTACAACTCGGCCCCGCCTCCAAAGTAGCGCCCATCGATAAATTGGGTGTAGTGTTTGCCATGGCGCTGGCATTCATATTTCTCGGTGAGAAAGCGGATTTTAAAACGCTAACGGGTGGATTATTAATCGTGGCTGGAGCGTTGATTATTGCAATCAAGTAAATTCTTACAGAATTTAATCCTTGTAATTATTGTTTTAATTATGTTTTAAAATGTCTATTTCCGTTCAATCCATTTTTCTTACGCGGATTCAGAAAGCCCAAAGAAATATCACGCGGAATTGAACTTTTAAAAGGGTTTATCCTTTTCTTGACGAACGTAAAAGAGGGGGGATTTTCAGTGAAGCATACTTTTGTTATTCAAGATAAAAATTTTGAAGTAGACATCGAAAAAGAAAAAATAAATGGGGAAACAAAATATTTTTTCCATATTACCAGGGTTTATCAGATTGATGAAAATAATACTGAACCTGCTAAAGTTCCGCAGCCCATTGATGTATTTTCAATTTCACCGGAGGAAAACATACCGGAATATTGGAACAGCCACTCCGAGTGCCTTAATTGGGCGCACAATTGGGTAGAACGCAATCATGGCAAATTATAGATCGATTCCGGCGTGATTGTAGTTTAATCATTCCGTATAAAATTTATTTTGAAATTTTAAAGGATTTTACCGAAAATTAACGAAATATTATATACTGTAAAGGTTTACTAGAAAATACTTCCTGCTATTCTACAATTCATAGGAGCCAAATCGATATAGGGAGTTTTGCCTATGGAGAGATCCTATCTGCGTCTTTTGAAATTACCCGCCTTGCAATCCGCTGTAACGGGCGCCACCCTGTTTGCCGGAGGGTGTCTGCCATGAAAACACCGCGTATTTCCATGAAAATGTTTCGGATATTAGGGATTACGGTATTCTTAATCATTACTGCCCATTCTCTTCTTTACCGGTATCTTACCCAGAACAATATCATGGTGTTTATTGTTTTTTCCATCGCCACCATGATCCTGTTTTTATTGGTTATCTTTTTCGTGGCCAATAAACTCCTGGGAAAAAGGATCGCTAAAATTTTAAGCGCATTTGATGTTCTTTCTCAGGGTGATTTAAATGTCCGGCTGACCCGTAACAGTGGCCGGAAAGCCGGGTTTAAAACCGGTAAGGATCGGGATGAGCTTGATTTATTAATGGAATCCTTTGACAAGATGGCCAGCCGTTTGGAAAGCATTGACAAAAAACGGAAAGAGCAACAGCGTCAATTGGGCTATTTAGCCACTCATGATCCGTTGACCGGGCTTTCCAACCGCCGTTTACTTGAACACTATCTGAAGAAAGCCGTTGCCAATGCCAGACAGGGCCGGCAAAGCGCCTTTATCTTAATGGATCTCGATCATTTTAAATTTGTCAATGATACTTTGGGTCATGCCATCGGGGATAAAGTACTGATTCAATTAACGGAAATTCTCAAGAATCAACTGCGTTCCTCTAATTTACTGGCCCGATTGGGCGGCGATGAATTCGCCTTGCTGTTGGACGAAAAAGGCGATGCGGAAGAAGCCGGGATTGTGGCCGCTCGAATGTGCCAGGCAGTGGAGGAACATCGGTTCACTTATGGAAATCACAGTTTTCACCTGGGGCTAAGTATTGGAATTGTAATGATTGACGGAAAGGCGGATCCCGGAATGCTTTTATCGGAAGCGGATTCGGCCATGTATTCCGCTAAGAAACAAGGCAGGAACCGGGTGGTGTTTTATAGTTCCGGCAATAATGTATTGAACCGGCTTTCCGAGATCGGTGAATGGGCGATTCGAATCAAGGATGCCTTGCTGGATGATAATTTAATCCTTTATTTTCAGCCCGTATACCGGTTAAATGATTCCCAAATAAGCCATTATGAAGTATTGGTCCGGCTCCTGGACCCAAGTGGAGGGGTCATCGCTCCGCAAAAATTTATTCCGGCAGCGGAACACTTCGGATTAATGCCCCAGTTGGATCGCTGGGTGGTGAAACACGCCATTCAGACCCTGTATAAATATCCGGATATTCATTTATACGCCAATATATCCGGTCATAGTCTCGCTGATACTTCCTTTTTAAGTTTTATCGAGGAAAATATGCTGCTTTATAGTATCGAGCCGCATCGATTAGGTTTTGAAATCACCGAATCAGCGGTGGTGGAAGATTTTGATCGGGTCAAGGACTGGATTGAGCGTTTAAAGACCTTTGGTTGCCTATTTGCCCTGGATGATTTCGGAACCGGGTTCAATTCATTTTTGTATCTGCGGAATCTACCGGTGGACCAACTGAAATTGGACGGCTTGTTTATCAGTACCCTGGCGGAAGACTTGACCCAGCGTCCGTTGGTTCAAGCCATGCATCAGTTGGCCAGAGCTTTGGGAATTGAAACTGTGGCCGAATGTGTCGAAAACAAAGAGATTGTAAAGATATTACAGGGGATAGGGGTAACCTACGGGCAAGGATACCATTTGGGAAGACCGACGGCTGATATTACTAATCAAATAGTCAACCGGGTTCAATTGGCCCATTAAAAACCATTCGATTCAATGTAAAGATTTTATCAAATTGGGTTCATCGGAAACCGACAAACAGGGAATAACAACATGAAGGGTTTCTGATGAAATTCAATTTGTTTTTTATTGGGATAATAGTTGTTTTTTCTACACACTTTTCATAAAAATACACTATTGAAAAATGGGTATCCGGAAGTTGGATTGACGAAAACGGAAACCGGAAAACATAATCGTTTACAACAGCTCGTAATAGCGCGCGCGACCGGACGTACAATAAAGAATAGGAGTGAACCTTTGAATTCAACAATCGAAACCGGCCCATCCATCAAGAATCCGCACGCGCATTCACCTTTATGCGGATATTCGCAGCGCCGGATTGCATTCCACCATGCAGGTCAATTTATTGGAAAGTTTAGCGATCAATTATTTCTGTTCGTGATGATCTGGTATCTATTAACCAAAACCCACTCCGCCACACAAGTTGGCATCTTTCTGTTATGTGGAACCATACCGGCGGCCATAATCAGTCCGTTCGGCGGCATCATCACGGCGCGTTATCAGTGGCAGAAGTTGTTGGCGGCTTTGAATCTATTCCGCTGCATATTGGTTCTAATCATTGCCGGATTATTTTATAATCAATCCATATCAATTTGGATGCTGGATGTGGGAGCAGCAATTTTAGCGCTGGGCGGTGCGTTCTACAACCCCACCAACGCCTACATTTTGCCTGGTATGCTCACCCCAGGCCACTCAACCACAGCCATTACTCATCAATTCTGGATGAATGCCGGCGCGCTTACGGGGGTCCTGGCCGGAGGATTTTTCTACCACTTTCCGGGAATTTCGTTCATTTTAATGATGTGCGCTATGGCTTATATGGTGGCGGCGTTGCTCGAATGCTGGTTCCCTATGCCCACCGCTGAAGCCACAACGGCTGTCTGTAATTCGGGCCAATTGCCATTTCACCGGATAATTGGCCGGTCCACACTCATACCCACATTGCGGACCGGATTTGACGATCCCGGCGGCCACCGGCAACTGTTTCCGATGATGAGCGTCTTTTTACTGGTCAATCTTCTAATATGGACGCTACTGCTTATTTTTATCCCGTATGTATTCAAGATCATCATCAAATTATCCGCATTGGAACTGGCATTGGCGCAAGGGGCGTATTGGGCGGGAGTAGTCATCGGCATCACGGTGATCACCATTGAACCTCCCAAGGAGCGACTCAAAAGCATGCTGCTTAAAAGTTATATCTGTATCGCTATTCTAACGCTCTTATTGGCTTTGCCGTTGCTGCCGGAGGTGAAAACGAGTCTCACAGTCTGGTCGGTAACTATGATCTATATCATTCTGGCGATTTTTTTAGGACTGGTAAATGTAGCTGTGAATTTACGAATGGGAGTTTTCCTGCACACTCTGATTGGCCCCGATTTTCGGGACCGAATCTGGGCGTGGTTCGGTTCCATACTGGCGTTTGGCGGTTCCCTTGGTTTTTTGATCGGTGGATGCCTGACTCAGACCGTACCGGTTTATTGGCTGTTCATTGGCAATGCGGTGGGGATCGTATTGCTGATTGCCGTAATGGCCCAATTATCGTGGCAGGAAATGAATTGAATCCTTAAAATTCTATTTTTGATTAAAAAAGAAGTATGCGCTTCCGGCTTGGTAATTTAGAAAAGTATAAAATGTGGGGGATTAATGGTGAATTTCGGCCGGGGAAAGACCGATAAAGATAATGGGCTGTTTTTATCTAAATCCTATCCCGAGGTGATATCATGGCGCAACGAAGTTTTTTAATCCCGGTATCCAACAAATTAAACGAATTGTTTTTCGAACTTATGGAAACCAGTGATGAAAGTTCGATCTGGGGGAAATTTGCCGAAGTTTCCGGGAGGCATCGTAAAGTACTTTTTTATAGCAAGTGTTTCGCAGGTCTAATTGACGGAAATAAAGTAGCGGAACAGGTTCGAGGATTAAGCTTGGGAATGTTCTCAAATATGAGGCCTTATTTGATTACCGAAAAAGATATTATCCCCGCAGTCAAGGCCGTGGATAACTTGTTGCAATGTGATAACGATCAGGATATCATCCATATGTTTACCCAGCAATGCAAACGTATTTATGATTTTGTCGGTGAAAATGAGATTCATATTCCCAAATATGAAGATAATCTAAAGGTTTTCGATAATGTGAAAAACCAAATTCAAATTTTAAAAAGTTTTCGGGACTCCTATCGGCGAAACGAAAATGTATCCATCGAGGTTTCCAAGCAAACCGAGACCCAATCCGGGATTCATATCAGCATTTCCGGGGAGACCGAAATGCGAGTCATCCAGCATCAAGATATTCCATGGCATTATGGTGAATTACTCGGACAAACCTTTGGCGAATTATGTGGTTTATGTTATCCATCATGGTGGCTCGGTAGGAACTATTGGTTTGGGCTGCTATTAAACGGAAAACTAGGTACTTTGGGACAGATTCCTTACTTGGGCGTCCGTAAATTCCTGAGGAGTTATTCCGAACATCCAGTGGTTTTATTTAAGACCATTAAAATGGAAGATTTTGAAAAAGGATTTGATATTAATGCCCCCTTCAACCAACTGGGGTATTACTTTTCGGCCCCATCGGTGAGCCTGATTGCGGACGTCCTGTCGTCAAAATATCAAAAACAGTTTCATAATTTGGGCAAAGCGGTGACCCATTATAACGATGAAGATATTACCCGGTGTGAGCAAATGATTTATGAAAGTTTCCAATGGGCTTCCGCCAACCGGCTTGGGTTGATCGAAGGCGACGATTTAGTGGGATGGACCGGAGAGCGGCAAAATTTTTAATTATTTTCCCCGCTTTTCAATCGCCTTTAAAATCCCGTAAATGATGGCCTGGGGGCGCGGCGGGCAGCCGGGGATGTATACATCAACCGGCAATACGCTATCAATGCCACTTTTGGCGGCGTAGCTTCCGTTGAAAATTCCGCCACTGCAGGCACAAGAACCTACAGCCACTACTAACTTCGGATCGGGAGTGGCTTGATAGGTTTTGATGAGAGCCAGTTCCATGTTTTTGGTAACCGGTCCGGTAACCAGTAACATGTCAGCGTGTCGCGGTGATGCCACAAAACTGATGCTCAGCCGTTCAATATCATTATAGGGACCATTTAAGGCATTGGCTTCATTATCACAACCGTTGCATGAACCCGCATCCACCTCGCGGATCTGAAGGCTCCGGCCGAATCGCTTGTGAATCTGTTCATTGAATTCACGACCGGTGATTTCGAGCGCGCTGGAGAGAGGCTTATCACTGTAAAAGCCGCCAATATCAGGGAATTCACCATGGATGATCTCACTTTTCCCGGTTGCCGCCAACTCAAATTGACCGGACATTCGAATGGCGCCGTTTGGGCAAACTTCCTCGCAAACCGTACAGAAAATACAGCGATCCAGGCTGACTGATATTTTGATATTTTCATCACTTGCCGGGACAAGAGCCTGAGTTGGGCATTGTCCGATACAAGTCCGGCACAGCCGGCATTTTTGGGGATCGACAACCGGTTTTCCAGTGATAAAATCCGATGTGATCGGTGTTTTGGGGTAATTTACCGTTACGATACCGTGTTGGATAAACTTTTTGACAATGCTGTACATTGTTGGTCACCTTCTTTTAAAGGTCATTTCCCGAATATGATAAATTAAAGCTTTTATTGATTAACGGAAAGTCCGGAACAATATTGCCTTTCACCGCATGACACAATACCGGCCAATTACAAAAACTCGGAGTCCGGACTTTGTACCGGAAGATGGTGTTTTGCGGGCCGGTCATCACCCAATGGACATTTTCGCCCCGGGGAGATTCGGTGATTCCAAAAGCAGATTGATATGGCTTCAATTCCGTAATTTGGAACCGGACATCGCTTTCATCCGGCATTTGCCGCAATGCTTTTTGAATGATTTGAATGGACTCAAATACTTCATCGATTTTTACATTAACCCGGCAGTTGACATCGCCCATTTTATGGTTGGAAACATTAACGCCGGTATTTTGATAGTAAAGATAAGGAAATTGGTGGCGGGCGTCGTTGTCAATTCCGATGGATCGAGCCGCCGGGCCTACCGCATGCAAATCTTGGGCAATCTCGTGTTGAATCACCCCGGTGTGTTCGACCCGATCGATGTAAAGACTGTTCTGTTTGAGGATCTTAACTGTATCGGCGAATTCCTGTTCCAGTTTCACCAGCAATTCGGTAATGATATTTTCCCGGCCATTTTGAAACCCGCTCAGGAAATCTTTCCGGAGGCCACCGGGCCGGTTGACATTACGCAAGAATCTGCTGCCGGTAATCCGTTCGTTGGCCATCTGACACCAGCGGCGCATCATGGCGAACTGGGAAGCAGCAAATCCGTATGCTACATCAAGACAGACCCCCGAAATATCCCCTAAATGGTTATAAAGCCGTTCCAATTCCGCAAAGATCATCCGGGAATATGCTGCCCTTTCCGGAATATGAGTTAGACCGGCGATTCGTTCCAACGCCAGACAATAAGCGAGGGAATTGGAAAAAGTTTCATCCCCCGATATCCGTTCCGCTAATAAAAGGCCGTGCTGGAGGTTTTGTCCGGCTGCCATTTTTTCCAGTCCTTTATGGACGTAGTAAAGTTCCGCTTCCAGGTAAATGATGGGTTCACCGGCCACGCTAAACCGGAAATGCCCCGGCTCAATAATCCCGGCATGGACCGGACCCACTGGTATTTCATAGACACCAGCGCCTTCAATATTCAAATATTTTTTATCAACCGGTTTATAGTTGATTTTCTCTTTTCGCGGAAAATCGCCACGTAACGGATAACCTTCCGCCGGACTCCCGGTATGAAAAATCAGGGGATTAGGGTCCGGAAGGCCGGTAAACTGGATACCGAACAAGTCCCGGATTTCCATTTCATAAAGTGATGCGGCCGGAACAACAGAGGATATGGATGGCGCCACCGCTTTTTCAGGCGAGACTAAAAGCCGGAACGTCAACAAAGTACCGTCTCCCAATGAAAAGGCGTAATAAACCCGGAAATGGCCGTGAATCTCCCGTTCGTCATTGGCAAATAAAGTAATCAGGGTTGCGTTATATTCTGTAATGATCAACGTACAGAAGGGAAGCGGGTCCTGAGTAATATCAATATAGATTTCGCCCGGATGGTTAATACAGACATCACGTTCATTGATTTGCAACTCTTCTTTTAGATCGGCAACAATCCGTTCCCAATTCATTTCGTGGCGCCTCCCATGATAATCTCGCGGGTCGCGTTCAAGATCGCTGTAACCGGCTGTGGTAAATAAACACCAAGTATTACGATAATAATCAATGCGGTAATCAGCACGAAAGAAGCAAGTGGTGGCTCCCGAAACTCCAATTGTTCCGGTTGGCGCTTTCCGCCGAAAAATATAGGTGTCATTTGTTTAATCATACCTACGAATACCCCTACCACAAACAACATAAACAAAGCTACCGCCAAATAATTCGCGCTGCTAAATGCCGACAGTATAATGACCAGTTCACTATTGAAAACTCCAAACGGGGGCAAGCCGATAATCGCTAACAATCCCAATAAAAATACCACTCCGGTCACCGGCATTAATTTTAGCAGATTTTTGATTTTAGCGATTTGCCGGGACTCATATCCCAGGTAAACATTGCCCGAAGCCATAAATAACATGGACTTGGTAAAGGCGTGATTCAGGGTATGGTATAGTGCGCCGAAAATACTCAACGGGGTCATCAGGCCGATTCCAAAGGAGATAATCCCCATATGTTCAATGCTGGAATAAGCAAGCAGACGTTTATAATCCCTCTGGACCAATATAAATACCGCCGCCAGTCCAATGGAACCCAGGCCTAAAATGATCAGCAGCCTTCCGGTAAACAGCGTGTTACCTAAAGTTCGGTTGGCAATGATGGCAATTCTGATAATGCCGTAGATTGCGATATTCAGGAGGACACCGGATAACAAGGCACTGACAGGAGCTGGAGCTTGGCTGTGGGCATCGGGAAGCCAAGTATGCATGGGGGCCAGTCCCGCCTTGGTCCCAAAACCGATAAGAATCAGGACAAAGGCAATTTTCACCAGCCCTTTATCAAGCCCGGCCGCGTTCTGGAATAAGTAAAGCCAATTGAACCCCACCGGAGAATGCTTAAAAGTGGGTAGCGAGGAAAAGTAGAGCAGTACAATTCCGAATAAAGCAATGGCAATACCCACCGAACAGATGATAATATATTTCCAGGCCGCTTCAATGGTATTTTTACGGTTGTAAAAGCCCACCAAAAAAGTGGAACTTAAAGTGGTAGCTTCAATCGCAATCCACATCACGCCTAAATTTTGAGTGATTAAGGCCACCATCATAGACAACAGAAAGGCATTGAAAAAGATATAAAACAGTTTGACGCGGCCGATATTTATAACTCTTTTTTGCAGTTCATCCGTCAAGTACCCCGCCGTATATAGCGAACCCAAGAAAAAGATTACGGTGGTAACCGCTAAAATCAGGGCGCTGAAAGCGTCAATATAGATTAATTGATTGGAAAAATCATACTGAATGGTTCCCCGGGTTACAATGATTGATCCGATGTAAAGGGATAAGATCATTGTTAAGCCTGAAGAAATGATATTTAAGGCGTCTAAAAGCTTTTTTCCGCCACCCATATAGCTTAAAACCATTGCCAGTAAGGGAATAATTAATAAGATTAATACTTCCATGGCTCCTCCGGATTAACCCTTTAAGTTTTTAAGTTTGTTGAGGTCGATATGTTCAAAGTTATCGTTAATTTTAAATATAAAAGCGCCCATAATGATTACTGCGGTTAGCATATCAAAGAAAACGCCAAGTTCAACAATCATCGGCATTCCAAAGGTTAACAGGACGGCGGCGATGAAGATACCGTTTTCCATCGTTAAAAAACCAATAATCTGCCCGATGGCTTTCTTCCGTGAAACCATGAAAAACAGCCCAATCAAGATTACCGCCAGTGAAGTGGCGAAATAAATTTTAGCGTCGGCGGTTTGCAACGGTTGGATATGTTCCCCCACATACCAGGACAGGACGAATAACCCGCAACAGATCAGGATGGACAGGGGAATATTGACAAAGAAGTCTTTTTCCACTTTATAAACAACTTTGGCCTGAAGTTGATTGAGCAGGTTTGGAATAAAGATTACCTTTAACCAGAAAGTGAGTGCGAATGAAATTAACATCATATCCAAATGTTTGGCGATTACGGTATTGTGAATACTGATCACACCTAAAATAGCCGCTACAAAAAGCGATTGAATTTGGAATGATCTGATATAGGAGATTTGGCGTTTATTGAAGACCAGTAAAAATGTAGCTCCCAGCACGGCAATGGTTAATATTTGAAGGATGGAAAAAAGAATCATTACCAAAAACACCTCGCAATTTTTACAATACAAAAGCGATAAAAAATCCGAGCAGTGACAGAATGAAGGCCAGCGCCGCCAGATTTGGCACACTGAACAAGCGTAGTTTCACTGTATTTATCTCGACTAAACCCACAATTATAGTGGTAAAAATTACTTTGACCCCATAAAGTCCAATATTGGCCAAAGTGACTATGAAACCCGATCCGGAAAACCCGAACGGCATGAACAGATTCACAATTAACGTCGTAAATAACAATTGTTTGACTGCGGCCGCCAGTTGGATCATTGCGAAGTACCGGCCTGAATATTCCAATACCATGGCTTCGTGAACCATGGTCAATTCCAAATGGGTGGCCGGATCGTCCACCGGAATCCGGGCGGTTTCGGTGATAGTAATAATCACCAAGGCGATTAGCACTAACGCCATGGTGGGATTCACGATACCCCATCCCAATCCGGCGGCTCCTTGATACATTGTTTGAATGTTTAATGATTTCACCGGGGAGATCATCCCCAAAGTAAACAACGAGACCAGTATCGAAGGTTCAATTAATGAAGCAATCATCAATTCGCGGCTGGAACCCATTCCGCCAAACGTACTGCCGGTATCCAACCCCGACATGGTGAGAAAAAAGCGGCCCAGCGCTAAAATATAAATAACCCAAAGCGCATCGCCGGCGAATGCAAATGAAAAAAGCCCGTCCACCGCCGGTATTAAAACTGCCGCCGTCAGCGCCGATCCCAAATACACATAAGGTGTGGCCCGGAAGATCCACGAGGCTGTTTCCGGCAGGACTACATCCTTTTTCATCAACTTGGCCACATCGAAATAGGTTTGGAACAACGGAGCGCCTATCCGGTGCTGCGACCAAGCTTTTAACTTGCGAATGATTCCAAAAGTAAGCGGAGCAAGTAATAAAACCAGCAAAACTTGGCCAATTCCCCGCGCGATAATAATTCCCATGATTTCACCTCAAGCCCAGGCAAAGTATAAAAGCATTAAGATTACCATCACCAATATATAAACCAGGTATTGATGAATACTCCCGGTTTGAATCATGAAACGCAACCGGCGAAACAACCGGAAGGTGCTTTTCATCAATGGTTTATATAAAAAATCTTCAAATATGGAACGGGTAGAAATCAGATATTTGGCGTCGTGGATTGAATACTTGGCGCCGTTTTCCCGCAATATTAGTTCACGTTTGGGCATATATAACCAGCGAAAGACGATCCGTACCGGTTTAGAGAACCCGGTTGACGTATATTGCATGCGGGGGGTAAGCTGTTGAAAGCCGCAATCCCAAGTCTGGTATCTTCGAACCTTGGTTCCGCGTGAAAACAGCCGGACAAAAGAAAATATTCCCAAAAATAAACAAAGAATAATCAATAGCATAACGAAGGGAGAACTGGTGGATGAAGCCATTAGCGGTGTTCCATTGATCAATCCGCTAAAAGAGAAGGATGGACTGGAGATTTTTTGCCCGAGGAGGTCCATATTCACGGTATCAATGATTTGTAATAATACGGCCGGGAAAACCCCCACCAACAAGCATAATATTGCATACACGCTCATACCGGACAACATTCCACCATGGACCTCGACCGCATTGGCCGCCCGGTCTGCACGGGGTTTGGCCAAAAATGATATGGCGAAAACCTTGACAAAACAATACGCGGCTAATGCCCCGGCCATAGCCAATAGAGCGGCGGATAGGATTAAAAGCACCTTTAATAAACCGCCACTATTAAGGATGGCGGCAAAAATGGATTGATAAATAATCCATTCACCGGCAAACCCGTTAAGCGGGGGAATTGCCGATATGGCCAACGCGCCAACTAAAAACAGTATAGCGGTGAACGGCATTTTTTTAATCAGCCCGCCCAATTCCTCCATATTCTTGGTTCCGGTGGCATTATAGATAGCTCCGGCGCCCATGAACAACAACCCTTTGAACAAGGAATGATTCAGTGTGTGCAAAAGCGCCCCGGCGAGACAAAGCGCCGCTAAAACCGGCACTTGATATGCTTTAGCAACCATCGCCAGTCCCAACGCTAAAAAAATAATACCCAGATTTTCAATACTGCTATAGGCTAGTAATCGTTTCAGATCGTTTTCGGTGAGCGCATACATGACTCCAAGTATGGTGGATATTAAGCCAACTACCAGCACCAGCACGCCCCACCAGAGAATGTCTCCGCCCAACATGCCGAACATGAACCGGACTACACCGTATACCGCCACTTTCAGCATAACACCGGACATCAAGGCCGATACATTGCTGGGGGCGGCGGGGTGGGCATAAGGTAGCCAAATGTGAAAAGGAATCAAACCACCTTTGGTCCCGAACCCGATTAATAAAAAGACGAAAGCCAGGCCGCCAATCCCCGGCGGTATGTTATTCGATATGAAACCGGTAATATCGGCGGTATGCGCATATTTGTACATTAAAGCAAATGCCGCGATAATGAACGCGGTGCCGATATGAGTCATAATGATATAGAAACGGCCCGCTTTTTGAACTTCCGGCTTTTCCGATTCGAAAATAACCAAAAAATAAGAAGCGAGCGCCATGATCTCCCAGACAATCAAGAAAAAAAACAACTGCCCGGCGGTGACCACGAGTAGCATGGACAATACGAATAAGTTGACAAATAATGCGAAGAGTTTGAATTGCCGTTTGTTTTCATAATGCCGCATATAACCCAATGAGTAAATAGTAACGCAAAGATACGACAGGGAGATTAATAAAATGAAGAAAGCGGAGAGATTATCGATATGGAACTTGAATTCAAATGGATAAATACCCTTCCATAAACCGATTTCCAAAGTTGGCCCGTCGTAATTAATCAACTTGACTAAAGCGAACCAGATTCCACCGAACGAAGCCATGATTGCGATGGGGATGGAAAGATACTTATAACCCCGATAAGTTTTTACCAGTACCGCCGACAGTAGGATATTCAACCCATAAAAAACCAAAACCCATTGAAAACAATAATTCAACCCCAAAAGTTCCATCAACCCAGCCACCTTGTTTCCGATAATACTTGTTAATCCATGCGATTTACCGTATAATAATAAGAAAATAATCACACTTGATTAGAATATCATGTCCGCTAATGTACGTCAATTGATCATTTGTGAAAAGTTAAAGGTAAAAGGTAAATAATTTATTCCATTTGATTTTTGACATTTGGTTTTCATTTTCGGAGGGATTTTTTTGAATATTATGCGGCCGGTTTCCCCAAAGAGTATGAATATTATTCATGAATTTATATCAAGCCCCAATACAGTATCGTTGAATCCCAAAACAATTAAGGAATATGCGGGGGATTTGAGGCATTTCATCGGCTGGCATGAATATAAAAGCATTAATTCCAAAGTTTCGGTTACCGAATTTAACTTTCATCAAATCAGTGAGGCTGAACTATTCGCCTATAAAAAAGCCATGCAAGAAGTGGCCGAATTAAAAATCGCCACCATCAACCGCCGTTTGGTGACATTAAAAATGTTTTTTGAATGGGCGGTGGAGCAGGGATATTTAGATACGAACCCTTCGTTGAATTTAAAATTACTTACTCCGGAAAAGATACTGCCCCGCCAAATCAGCGCCAATGAGGAGAAAATGTTAATCGAAGCCGTAACCCAAAATGGTTCGTTACGGGATCAGGCGATTATCAAGATTATGCTAAATACCGGATTAAAAACCAGTGAGGTCTGCCAAATATTGAGAACGGATTTGGAATTGACCAAACGAAAGGGATTTCTGAACATTAAAAATGACGAAGGATTGCGTAGAATCCCCTTGAATCCGGCTTGCCGCGATATTTTGGGAAAATATTCGGCAACTTTAACGACCCAAGCCGTTTTTTTATTTCCATCGGAGAAAACCGGGGAGATGCTGGGGGCCAGGGCGCTTCGGCATATTATCAGGAAATATATGAAAATCGCCGGATTGGACGATCATAATTCCTTATCCATCCGGCACCGTTTTGGTTATTCAAAGGCGTTGACCACTCCCATTCATAAGTTGGCGGAGATTATGGGGCATAATAATTTGAGTTCGACCATGGTTTATTTGAAACAAGGGGATAATGAGGAATCTTAGCTTATGGTTTTTCCATCAAATCTGGTATAATGAAAAGTGTTGTAAAAAAAATTAAGCGCTCTTCGAGCGACCTTCGGAGTCCATGGAACAAATACACTGGTACCCCGGCCATATGGCCAAAGCCAAAAAACAACTCACCGAACTGATGAAATTACTCGATATCATCCTGGAAGTCCGGGATGCGCGAGCGCCCTTATCCAGTCATAACAACGACCTGGAACCTTTATTACAGCGTCGTCCGTGCTTGATTATTTTAAACAAGAACGATTTGGCCGATGCCAATGCAACCGCAGGCTGGCTAAAATGGTTTAAAGCCCACGGCGTGAATGCTGTGGCCTTGAACGCCCGAGATGGGAAGGGAATTACGGAAGTTTGGGATGCTGTTTCCCGGCTGTTAGCCCCTAAAGAATTAAAACGTGCCGGCCGGGTGGGAGTGATTGGGATTCCCAATGCCGGGAAATCATCGGTGCTGAACCGGCTGCTGGGCTCCGGCTCCGCCAAAACCGGGAATTTACCGGGCATTACCCGGGGTAAGCAATGGGTTAAACGGAACGGATTGGAAATTCTGGATACTCCGGGACTGCTCCCTCCTAAGATTACCAGTGACGTAGATGGCCAAACTCTGGCATTGCTCGGGACTATTCGGGAAGATATTATTCCTGTTTATGATTTGGCGTTGATATTGTTGGAAAAGTACGGGACGAGGTTGTTTGCCGCCAAGGATTCCTATGATGCGTCAGGATTACCTGAGGCACAATTGGAATGGTATGCGGTCCAGCGGGGGTTTTTAGTGAAAGGAGGCGCTCCGGATCTGAATCGGGCCTCCACTACATTATTAAAAGAGTTTCGCGACGGCAAGTTGGGCCGGATTACTATGGAACTGCCTCCGGCAACTCCGGCCGCCGCTCCGGTTGGGGCTGATTGATTATTTTAACCAAAATAACCCCACCCACGAAGGTCGCGATGTGGTAACTTAAAAAACGCCAGATAAAAATGAATAACGCGCGCAGTGGCGGCGGAATAAACCCGAATACCGAATAAAAGCCCAGTTCCATAACTCCGCTGCCGCTGGGAATCGGAATATAGGCAATGATAAAAACCAAGATAAATTGAAAGAAGATTATTTGCCAAAACATATCTCCGGTATCAATCCCGCAGGCATACATTAAAAATGGAGCAATGGCGAAAAAACTGGCCCAATAAAAAGCGCTGAAGAGAAAAGCCAAATAAAAATAAATTCCTTTCCGAAATAATTTGATTGAGTCGTGAAAAACTTCAATCTCCACAAAAAGTTTATTGATAAAGGCATGCGCCCGTGACTCCGATTTTTGCTGTGGTTTTTGAGACGAACGCTTCTTGGTAAACAATTTCATTAACAACGCCAGCAGATTCCCGGCGATTCGGGGTTTGACGATGAATAACAGCAATAAACCCGAGAGCGCAAAGGCAATCGGGATGGCAATCGAGGTTGCGTTTCGCATATATCCGTCGGTTAACTTGGCGTGATAAAACAATAACAAAAATGGGGTTAAAATGGTAAAGACCAAGCTGGACATAATCACTCGTAAAGTTACTACCGCGCTGGATCTTCCGGGTTGCAACCCCGCTTTACACAGCAGATATATTTGAGTGGGAATACCACCCGAATAAAACGGAGTAATATTCCCGGCGAAGTTGGTGGCCAAATTAATTTCCAGCACTTTAACAAAGGGAATTCTCTCATCAAGACCGTTGACGGCCTTATTGTTAAGGGCTATGCCATTAATTATGAATGAAAGCCGGCTGGCTTCGATGAGCCAGGAAGATATTAAAATAAGAATGGCCACCCCGAAAGCGTCAAATTTAAATTTTTGAAAGTCGATTTTGAGACCGTGATTTGCGGATTGATACAGCAAATATCCGGTGCTTAATAAAGAAAAAACGAATATCAAGGTCAATCCGCGACTTAGCCATTTGTGAACCGGAAGTTGATTTGTTTTCATTATGACCTCAAAAGTAGATTCGGTAAATTTTTATAAATCCGTGATTCGAAGTTTGAATACACAGAATTTAAACGAAAAAAATGAAAACTAGAAGATAGACTTTTAAATTTAAAACTGAAAAATAAAAAATCCAAAACTAAATTTCGGTATCCTGGATGCTAAATCCTGCAAGTAAAAACTACAACTCATCCAATTATTTTCCTGGGATTCATTCGTTAAGTTTTCGGTTGGAATTGTCGATATTTAAGATGAAATCTTTGGAATTCGTTAACGAGGTTGCCAATGGCTGAGAATTTAAACCGCAAGCTTACCTGGGACGAACGAATGGTTCAGGAAAGGTATTGCTGGGAACAGGGTTTCCGGAGGGTGGCGGGTTTGGATGAAGCGGGCCGGGGGCCTTTGGCCGGACCGGTGGTTGCCGCCGTATTTATTATTACACCTGAGTTTCGATGCGATGGTTTAAATGACTCCAAACAATTAACCGCTTTACAACGCGAGCGATATTACCATAATTTAACCGCGGGCGATTGGGAATACGGGGTGGGAATCGTCGAGCCTGGGGAGATCGACCGGATCAATATTTATCAAGCTTCACGGCAGGCAATGTTACAGGCGTTAAGGAATTTAAAAATGGCGCCAGATTTTTTACTGGTGGATGCCTTGGTGGTTCCGGATACTGAGATTGCCCAGCAGGCCATCGTTCATGGCGATGCCCTTTCGATAGCGATCGCGGCGGCTTCAGTAATTGCCAAATATACTCGCGATATAATGATGATTGAGTATGATAAAACATACCCCGGATATGGATTCGCCAAACATAAAGGATATCCTACCTCTGAACATTACCGGGCTTTACAACAACTTGGCCCTTCCCCGATTCACCGGCGCTCATTCCGACTAATCCAGGAAAAAGCGGAATAAGGAGTCTTTCACGTGAAGATTGACGGGTTATCAAATTTTTTAACCAACTCGTTCCAAATCATCTCGGATCTGAATCTCAAGGAAGGTCAGATTATCATGGGGAGAATTGTTAGTCTGGCCATGGATGAGGCGGTGTTGGAAATCGCCGGCCGGACGTTGCAGGCTAAGGTCGAAGGCAACCCGCCGACGGTTACGGGTAACGTGGCCACTTTTCAGGTGGGCAAGGATGAATTGGGCCGGGTTTTGCTCAAATTTATCGCCAATGTCAATGAAACCGGGGGATTGGTTCTCCAGGAAACCAATCCGGATAAGACGCCGGATGCGGCTAGTTTGAAAAACATTCAGGCTGCTTTGCGCAGGGAAGGAGTTGCTCCTACCCCGGAAAATATCGAAAAGATCTGGCGCAGTTTACAGGACTTTCAGGTTAAATATCAACAACCCCTAAATCCCCAGGTTTTGGCGTTTATTGTCGCCAAGAAATGGCCGGTAACCCCGGGAACTATTTTGGCGTCCATGGTGTTTCAGGACAAGGAAACCCGTGATTTTCTCTGGAATCTATTGCGGAAATCATTGCCGGAAAAAGAATTCGCCGAATTCATCAGTAAATATGTATTGATTCCCCAAGCCGGTTCGGAAACTTTAACCGGAAAAATGGTTGCTTTTCGAGATGTAAAAAGCCTTCAGGATTTGTTGGGGCAGTTGTTTAAATTAAACACTGGCAACCGCCCGGAAGAAAACCCGGATTTACGCGCGCAATCGAAAACCGATCTAAAGAACATTCCCGGGAAAGCGGCGCCTGAGACCAACCTTTCAACCCTGCGGTCCACCGTTGAAACGATACGGCCGGAAGCCAAGTTGGGTGGTCCAATCAATAAAGAGGATTTCATCTTGGCCACACGCGGACATGCGAATGAATCCCCGGATACGCTTGATAAATCCAATTTAATTGTTGAATCCAAATCGCTGGGAACGGCCGGGAAGTTAGGCCGGGCTGAACAACAAAAAATCGCCGCGGTGTTGGAACAACAACTTACATTATCCAAATCGATACCCACTAACGAATCCGCTTCCAATCCCAATTATTCCATCCCGTTTTTAATCAATGATCCGCACGGATTGCGGGAATTTTTAGTGAAGTGGCGTCAAGAGTCAAACCACCCTAAAAAAGAAAAGGGGGGCCAACTTATTTTCATTTCCGTACCCACCGCTAATATGGGAGAGATAGCTTTAAGTTTGCGGGTTACCGATGCCGGTGTCGGAGTAAACTTGAAAGTGAATACTTATGAAATTCGCCAATACTTAGTAAACCATATTGCCGAGTTAAAAGAGGCCATCAACCCTGGCAACGGCAGCCGCCCGAATGCCGCTATTGTGGTTGGTTTAAAAGAAATTGAAGCCACCAGCGGAACTAATATGGGGTTTGAGCTATGGATGTAAAATCAAAAAAACCATCCAAAAAACAAGAACCCAAATATGCGGCGGCTTTACGATACCGTCCCGGCCAAGATCAAGCGCCTATCATAGTAGCCTCCGGGAAAGGAAAAATCGCGGAAACCATTCTTAAACTGGCTGAAGAAGCTGGGGTCCCCAATCATATCGAACCGGGGCTCGCCAAAATTCTGGCCGGTCTGGAACCGGGAACACCGATTCCGGAAGAAACCTATCAGCTTGTCGCCACGATCCTGGCATTTATCTGGCGTTTGGATAAGCACTATACCGGCGGGATAGCCGGGACCGACATGATCGCCGGTCCCGAAGGAAGAAAGTAAACTTTTTGCGGGGGTCATACTTATGGAAAAAATACGCATTGAAGATTTGAAACCGGGAATGATTTTGGCGCGAACCATATATGGAATCGACGGCAGGGTTTTGGTAAGAGAACAAGGCGAGATTACGCCAACTATCCTGGATAAGTTGAAACAACTGGGGTTACCGGCCGCGTATATTAAAACCGGTGATGAAAACGACGCTATTAATGATCCAGTATCGGAAGCGACCCGTATGGACTTGGTTAAGAGCTTATCGAAACTTGACACCCAGGTTAGATCCGGGGGCAATGTGAGTTTATCCTTAAGTAAGCGGCCCCTTTATGATTTGGTGGATGAAATTGTCAACAATAAAAATAATTTGATTGGGATTACCGATATTCGCTTGCATGATGATTATACTTACGGCCATTCGGTGAATGTAGCGATTATTGCCGTTAAAATGGGCCTGTTAATGGATTACAATCAGTTAAAACTGGCGGATCTGGCGGTGGGAGCCCTCTTTCACGACATCGGCATGACCAAGATACCGCTGGAGATACTTCACAAAAAAGGTGAATTATCGGAAAAAGAGCTTGAAGTAATCCGTACTCATCCGGAGGTCGGCTATAGTTTTCTGCGGCAAAACCAGGAAGTATCCACGGTTTCAGCCCATGTAGCCTTGCAACATCATGAACGTTATGATGGTAGCGGTTACCCCAAAGGAATCTCCGGTGACGCCATTCATGAATTTGCCAGGATTGTGGCCGTAGCCGACGTTTTTGACTCGTTGACCACCGAGAAAATTTACCGGCGCGCCAAATCCATCCCGGAATCATTGATTTTCATTGAAAGTAAAAAAGGAACCGATTTTGATCCCCAGATTGTGGAGGTGTTTATGAAGGTGATTGATATCCAAAAGATCGCCTCGACATATTAGAACTGCTGTAAAGTTTAGTGGTTTATCAATGAAAATTATCGTGAATATTGGATTTAAGCATTCTACAAATGAATAGTATATTTCAAAGGGTTCCTCCCAAAAAGGTTAAAACTTTGGGACGAACCCTTTTTTTAAACTATTTTTAATAAATTCGTAATATAAACTTGTAGGAAATTATTAGAATGTAGCGAACATAGCAACATGGAATCATTTTCTAGTAAACATGATTTTGGGAAATGGGGCGAAGAGATCGCCCTGGACTATTTAACGGCTCAAGGCTATCAGTACGTGACCGCCAATTATCGTAGTCCTTACGGCGAGATCGACTTGATTTGCAGAGACGGTCCCGTTTGGTGTTTCATTGAGGTCAAAACCCGAAGAACCGCAAATTACGGCCGGGGGTACTGTGGAGTCACCCCCGTGAAACTCAAACATTTACTGAAAACGGCTCAAATGTATTTGGTAAACCACCGTCTCTATGACGTCCCGGCCCGAATCGACATCGTCTCCATTGATTTCGTAAACGACACCGAATACCGGATCGAATTGATTAAAAATGCGACCGCAAAATAAAGAAAGTGTTAATCTGGAGGAATTCAATGCTAGCCAAAGTTGAAAGCTTGGCGGTGAACGGGATTGACGGGTACCTGGTCCAGATCGAGGTTGACCTGGGTGGTGGGTTTCCCGGGTTTGATATCGTTGGCCTCCCGGATGTAGCGGTAAAAGAAGCCCGGGATCGAGTTCGGGCCGCCATAAAAAATTCCTGCTTGTTGTTTCATGAACATCGGATTACGGTGAATATGGCCCCGGCCAATATTAAAAAGGAAGGTTCTTCCTTTGATTTGCCCATTGCCGTGGGGATATTGGCCGCCAATGGTGAAGTCAACCGGGAACCTATTCCCGATACGTTATTTGTCGGTGAATTAGCCCTGGACGGCAAAGTCCGCCCCGTGAATGGCGCTCTGTCCATGGCCATCGCCGCCCGGGACGCGGGTAAGAAAAATCTGGTGCTGCCTGTCGATAATTTGCCTGAAGTGACTGTAATCACCGGGGTAACTCCAGTTCCCGTCACCAGTCTCAGTCAGGTTAAAGCCTTTTTGGATGGTTCTTGGCAACCGAATTTAAATGAATTTGGCGCCGGTAAGGGCGAACCGGGTATTACCGCCGGAGATGACGACCTGGCGGATGTCAAGGGCCAGGAACAGGCCAAACGGGCTTTGGAAGTAGCAGCAGCCGGTGGGCACAATCTTTTGATGATCGGTCCGCCCGGCTCCGGAAAAACCATGCTAGCCCGACGGCTACCGGGAATATTACCCTCATTATGCCTGGAGGAATCTCTGGAACTGACCAAAATATACAGTGTGACCGGTTTTCTGCCTCAGGGTTTGTCGTTGATCAACAAGCGCCCATTCCGTTCCCCTCACCATACCACCAGCCCCGCCGGACTTATCGGCGGTGGTGTGAATTACAAAATTAAATAAGACTGAACATGATTAAATAAGACTATACAACAATAAATAAGACTGAATCAAAACCCTTTAAAATTATTAAAATCTGTTCAAACTTTCTTTTAAAGTTTCACGCGTCATCCCTCTCGAGACCGGGGCCCCATGAAGAGGGTAGTAATTCATCCGGAATATTTCCTCTTTCGTGGTCAATGCTTCCGAATGTGGGTACCGGTTTCCTGGTACGATCTCTTTCCTTGGGTCCCATGAAGAGTGTTGTGGCTGATATATAAAAAATCCTGGCGCCCTCAATTCATGACGGCGCCAGGATTTTTCAATTTTTGGACTTATACCGCGGGGGATGAATTTGTGATATAATAAAGGCAGATTCGTGGTTTGGATTTTGTTTTTGGCAAAACGGCCTGAGTGATTAAAATTTAATTCTAAAGTCTTTGATTTTATAGATAAGCAGTAATGCCGCGAAAAGTACTATCGTTGGAATTGATATTGAGATTGTTTTCACCTCCTTTAAGAGTCAATCCCCATTGTTGTTGTGGGTTGGGAATCTTCTCAACCGTTTCCCCCGGATCGTGCCACCGATCCGGTTTTTTATTTATAGGTATAGGCCGTTTTGTCATTAATAAAATTATAGCACACCTAATTGTTAATCAAAACCATGCATTTTACCGGTAAATCTATAAATCATTATAGGGTAATGCTTTATAGGCTTTTATATGCTCTATTATACTTTTAATTTCTATGGGGATCTAATTACGGTACTTAATTTTTTTACTTCTTAGAATTACTTCTAAGACCCGTAAATATTGAGTTTTTACCTTATACACACCATTGTATAGAGAGGTTTTAAATTAAGATTTAAAGTTAATGAAGTTATTTTATGTGAATTTCTCTTAAGAAGACCCGGCGATTTACCGAGGCCACTGAAAAAGTCTAAGTTTATTTTATTACCCACAACATCTATTGTTTTGTTTAAACCAAAACAGCAGATATAGTGTGTATGGATAATAAAATAGAACTCTTTTTCAGTGGCCTCCGATTTACCGGGTTATTTTTTTGGGGCGGGCCATGGGAGGGGTGGTTTTTAAAATAAAGATAGTAAAGTTAATGACAGCTACGCTGGTATTACCCCATAACGGTAATCTATAGCAAAAAGTTTTACTTGACTTTTTCTTTTAATAATAAAAAACGCTTGACTCTTATAGGTCAAGCGATGTATACTTTTCATAGAACAAAGTCAAGTGGAGGTGGTTGGAATGGATTTGTTTACAGATGTCAATGATAAACTAGATGCTTTATATGATGAGCTATTTCCCGATTCAGTAAAAACTACGATTGCTACAAATATCTACGTGGCATGTGAAATGAGTCGAGAACTTCGTGATAGTTTAATAAACATGCCAATGAGGGCCTCGTGGTTGGCAGGACAAGCACTGGGATTTTTTATTGATAAGCTTATGACGGAGATGATAGATCAAAGTATGGTTGGTAAATTTCCGTATAATTATAGGGAAATTAGGATTCCAAAGTGTGGATATCCATACATTGAATACTATTCGACCAATGGAAAATTTCATGTAAAAAAAGTAAACAGAGCCAAAGTGTTACCTAAAGCAGCGGTACATAGAGTGAGCAATGCCTTATCTAACCATTATTTTTTAGATTTTGGGCCGGAATATGTTCCTGTTGGAATTAATGCTCCATTTGCTTTGATTACATATGGTCATAAGAAACAGGATCTTACTTTTGTAGAAATAGGGTTCCCAAAATGGGATTATTCTTGTTGGGCAGAACAATGGGATATTTCTAAAATGATTTCTACAGAAGTAGCTGAACAAATAATGGTTCACAAAGGGCCTGAATTAAAAGAAGAATATCAAGAGATAATTGAAAAGAAATTTGAGTTAAAAATAAAAGGGTGATTAGATGTGGTTATTCAAGGAGCTTTAGTGCCAGAGCGCATCAAAGAAGGAAGACGTGCAAGAGGTTTTACACAAACAGAATTGGCAGAAGTTCTTTCTGTAAGTAAGCAGGCTATTTCGCAATATGAAACAGGGAGTAATAGTCCTAAGCCCGAAGTTTTTGAACAGATGTGCGAAGTATTGCAATTACCACATAGTTATTTTTCAAAAGCAATTCCTTATAGGATAACAACACCAATATTTTTTCGTAAGAGGCAAACAGCAATTAAAAAATATACTGATATGTTTGAAGTTAGAATGGGCTGGTTGGTAGAGATTTATCAATATCTTAAAAATTTTATAGAGTTTCCTACTGTACAGTTACGCCCATACACCCAAGAGAGTTATACTTTTGAAGAAATCGTAAAGATTGCAGAAGAAGTCAGGGAATTTTGGGGATTGGGAAAGGGGCCAATTAGTAGTATCGCATTACTTCTGGAGAATAACGGATTTATTATTTCCAAAGTTAAGGTTGGTGCGGAAAAGGTTGATGCATGTTCCTTTTTAAAAGCAGATGAAGAAGAAAAGCGTCCAATGATTTTTTCTACCCCTGACACTTCAGCAGTTCGTTCGAGAAGGGATATTGCACATGAATTGGGTCATCAATTTTTGCATTCATGGATGGATCAAGTTTATTTCGATGCAAATCGTAAACGTTGTGATGAGGAAGCTGAGTGGTTTGCTAGTGTTTTTTTAATGCCCCCTGAAGCTATGAAAAGAGAAGTATTTGCAGTAAGCTCTCTAGAATCTTTGCTTTTATTAAAAAAACGTTGGAAGGTTTCTGCTCAATCACTACTTTACCATATGCGTTCGCTTGATTTAATAAGTATTAATCAGTTTAACTATTTAAGAAATAAGATGTACACAAATGGTTGGCGGATGTCAGAACCCTTAGATAATGAAATCGAACAAGAAGAACCCCAAATGATTACGCAAGCTTGTTCTTTGGTTTTAGATAATAAAATACGTACCCCAATTCAATTTGCAGAGGAAATTGGCTTACCAGTAAATGATACAGAATCTTTATGTGGGTTAGAACGCGGTAGGTTAAAGACTTTAGTACCGCAAACAGTATTGAAATTAGTAAAATAAATGTATATTCATGCATTTTGTTGAGGAATAAGAATCTTGAGAATAGACGTGGACATGAGTTTTACTGTTAAAGGAGTGATTTTATGGTCAAAGGATATGTAATTAAAGAATTTGAAAAGTTATCGGGGGTTTGGAGATTAGATTGGTTTGGTGGTCTTAGTATTAATGATAATGTGAGAAGTGATCCCAAAATAGAAATAGCCTTTTCTCCTATATTAAATGAAAAAGAAAAAAGATTTAATAAATCAGCAGTTAATATGAATGACCAAATAATAATTCATCGAGGAATTGGGGAATTACCTTTGTATCATATTGGGTCATCATGGAAAAAAGGTCAAATGGTATCAAGTTTAAACAAAGATGTTGCGGAAATTGAATATTTTACAATCGATGCATCTGAACATCCTACTTTTGTATCTGCAAAAAATTATATAAAAGATTCGTATTATAACCTTAAAAGATTCCAACAACAAAATTGCATTATTTGTCCCGGTGCTGATCATAAAGGTGATCCCATAGAATTAATAATACCATGTGCTGAAATTTTCCGTTTTTACTATGGTACTTCTACTCAAATGGCTCAAGAATTGGTCTACGGATCTGCTTGGGAAATGAATAAATTAGTCATGTTTGAAAATGCAGAAACGAAAGAAAAACGGACTTGGGAAGACCAAGATGGTAATCTATTTCTTACACTACGCAAACGGATTCCAAATTCAGATGCTTGGACTGTTGCAAGACTTATTGGAAATAAACATGCCTTATCACAAGCCAGAAAAATGGCAGATTATTTAATGATTCCTCCAAAAGATGGAAGTTCTAGACCTATTAAAATATCATTCCCATTTGTCGGAATATCAAAAATTTCTTGTCAAGGCAAGCCTGTAATTGATCAAACAAATACATGGCGTTTTTTTGTATTACATCTTAATACCTGTAGTTATCCATTACCATATCAAAAAGTTTTATTAGAGCGTGAAAATGACGGGAGAACAGGAACAGAAGAACAAGGCAGTATTGAAACGAATTGGCGTTCACCAATTTCCTCGAAGCCTAAAGTAACTTCACCTGTACCAATAAATGGTCGTGATGAACCATTTATAAATTCTTTTGAATTGACTCTTCAAGTTAATCTTTCAAAGTTTATAGATTTGCAAAACAAGGAACTTATTATCGATATTAAAGCTATTTCAAAATATCGCTCAAATAAATTGTTGATAAAAGGTTTCGACGGAATAGATTATGGTACAGGAAGAGGAACTGAAGGTAACTCAAAAACAAACCGATTAAAAGTTAATACTAACGGTGATGAAGAAGAAATAAAATCGAATATACACGAATGTTTTGAAGAATTAATTAATGCGTTATACGTCCATGAAAATAATATAAAAAACTATAATTTTTCCTGGAATGTTATGGATCTTGATAATAGATTACGAACTAAAACTTTAAAATTATCCACTTTCCCAAAACCATATAAAGGATATCGAAGTCGTTGGATTTATATGGATGAAAATGACCGGAAACGCCGTGCTCTTTGGATTGAAATATTTATTTATAACCATTTCTATTATATTGTTGAATTAGAAAGACGTGTAAGTCAAAATGATGAATTTGGTATATATGTTTTAACAAGGGAACTAAAAGGTCTACAAGCTGATTATGCCGAGTTAAATAATATTATGCAAAAATGGGCGAATGCCCAAGATTATCGATCAAATGACGGATTGGTTCTTAATAATAAACCTTATGAGTCCTGGTACCGTGATTCTTTTAAACATCAAGATCCGGATACTAGCGAAGGACTTGGAAATAGACTGTTTTCTTGTATAGAAAGGCTGGAAAGAAAAGCTTTTGATAATATTCCAACCCCACTGAAAAAGAATAGTTTTAAAGTGAAAATTAAAGTATCCTGAGATCAATAAATATTGTCGATTTTTTTGAAATGTGTTCTTGTATATTAAAAAGAAGGAGTTATAATTGACCAATTCGCAAATACATCAAATCGTTACTGACATTCACGATGCGTTAAATTTGTTTGTACCACAATTTGCCAAAATTGTACCGATTTAGGACTAATCCTGTTCTCTCAAAATTTTTTCTGGGATTTGAAATATTCGATGCACATACTCGTAGAAATAGATTGAAAATACTTCCCCAACATTTTATAATGCTCCCATAGGGTGAGACACAAAAATAAAAAAATAAGTTATAATGGGAACATGAATAAAAGAAACCAATACACAGCCGAATTTAAAACCAAAGTAGTGATTGAACTACTGCGAGAAGAAG